>NZ_JBHXJK010000047.1:0-63037 GCF_042723255.1 Amycolatopsis thailandensis | reverse complement strand
GTGCCGTGATCCCCGGTGCGCCCGCGCCGGTGGGCCCGGCCAACGGCGCGGTGCTCTACTTCCTGCTCAACGGTCAGCCGGTCCGGGTGCTGCGCCCGCTCGCCGGCGAACTGGCTCCGGCGAACCCCCTCGACCTGCTCGCCGCCGGACCGGACGAGAGCGAGCGTGAAAGGCGCTATACCAGCGAAGTCCCGTCCGGCACCGCGGTTCTCGACCAGACACCGGCGCCGAACGGTGTCGCGGTCACCCTGTCGATCGCCGTCGCCGGGCTGTCCGCCCGGGCCGTCGACCAGATCGTTTGCACGGTAAGGGACTCGGTCGGCGGGATCCCGCGGATCACTTTGCGGGGCGGAGGAACCGACCGCGGCCCGCTGTCGTGCCCCCTGCCCGGTTAGGAGTGGCCCGAATCACCGGTGTCGGTCCCTCGCTTTGTCCGGATTCGCCCGCTAGCTTAGGCAAGGCTAAGCAAATGGGACGTGGGGTGGTTGTGGCGTGGAAGGGATCGAGGGCAAGGTCGCGCTCGTAACCGGAGGCGCGCGCGGGATCGGCGCGGCCGTCGTGGACGGACTGGCGCGGGCCGGCGCGATCGTGGCGGCGGTGGACCTGACGGAAGGGCCTTCGCGGGACGGGGTGATCTCGTTCGTCGCGGACGTCGGGGATCCCGCGGCGGTGGCGCTGGTGGTCGAGCGGGTCGAACGGGAACTGGGGCCGATCGGGGTCGGGGTGTCCGTCGCGGGCGTGCTGAAACCGGGGTCCGTCTGCGAGACGAGCGACGAGGACTGGGCGGCGACTTTCGCGGTCAACTCCACCGGTGTCTTCACCGTGCTCCGCGAGATCTCCCGCCGGATGCTGCCCCGCCGGAGCGGCGTGCTGGTGACGGTCGGGTCGAACGCCGCGGGTGTCCCACGCACCGGGATGGCCGCTTATGCCGCCTCGAAGGCCGCGGCGACGATGCTGACCCGCTGCCTCGGCCTCGAACTCGCCGGCTCCGGAATCCGCTGCAACATCGTCTCGCCCGGCTCGACCGACACCGACATGCAACGTCTACTGTGGACGGACGAGAACGGCGCGGACCTTGTCATCGCGGGAAATCAGGAGCAATACCGCGTCGGCATACCACTGGGCCGGATGGCCGAACCGGCCGACATCGCCGACGCCGTCCTGTTTCTCGCCTCCGAGCGCGCGCGGCACATCACGATGCAGAACCTCTACGTCGACGGCGGTGCCACGCTTCGCGGGTGATCTCGATGACGCAACGAAGACTTTTCGGGTCCGTATGATTAGGTTAGGCTAACCGAAAAGGTGTGTCCGGCGCGTCCGGGGGGTCGCGTTCCGCGCCGGCGAAAGGCACTGCGACGTACCAAGAGTGCCTACCTGGTCAGTAGTATTTGCGAAAGGGAATCCTGTCGTGTCCTCACCTGCACCGGCCCGACCAAGGCCGGTCCATCAGGCGGCCGATCTGCTGGCGGCGTACCTGCCCGGATCGTTCTACTACTCGTCCGCTCGAGGATCGCTGCTCGCCGACGGGGTGTACTCCCCGGTCCACGCGGCGCCGGGCGAGCGTGCCCGTGCCGCCGCCGAAGTCCTCGACGCCGCGCTGGTCGCCGGAGTGCCCGAACCCGTGGTGGCCGGGGCGATCGGGTTCCGGTCCGACGCTCCGAGCAGCCTGGTGGTACCCGCCGTGGTGCGCCGGGCCGGCCCGCCGCGCGCCGGGGGACCGGTGGCGCCGCTCGGGGGCGGGACCTGGTCGGTCTCGCCGCGGCCGGCTCCGGAGGTCTACACCACTGCCGTCGCCAAGGCGCTGGACGAGATCCGCGACGGCGACCTGCGCAAGATCGTGCTGGCCCGCTGTCTCGACGTCACCGGCGGCGACCCCGTCGCCGTGCCGCGTTTGCTGGCCCGTCTCGTCCACGCCGATCCGGCGGCCCACGCCTTCGCCGTCGACGTCAGCGCGCCCGGGGATCCCGCGCCGCGCACCCTGATCGGCGCGAGTCCGGAACTGCTGGTCTCCCGCCGCGGCCGGATCGTCTTGGCCAATCCGCTGGCCGGTTCGCGGCCGCGGGTCGCCGACGACGCCGAGAACGCCCGCCGGATCAGCGATCTGCTGGCGTCCGAAAAGGACCGTCACGAACACGCCCACGTCGCCGCGCAGGTGGCCGAGGTGCTGGGCCGGTTCTGCGTCGACCTCGACGTTCCCGCCGAACCCGAGGTGATCGGCACGCCCACGATGTGGCATCTCTCGACCAGGATCAGCGGGCGGCTCGCCGACGCGGGCGACGCCGGTTCGTCCGCGCTCGGGCTGGCCGAAGCGCTGCATCCGACACCCGCCGTCTGCGGCGTCCCGACCGGACTCGCCCGCGACACCATCGCCGCGCTCGAACCCGAAGATCGCGGCTACTACGCGGGTCTCGTCGGCTGGACCGACCAGGACGGCGACGGCGAGTGGGTCGTCACCATCCGCTGTGCCGAGGTCCGCGACCGGACGGTGCGCCTGTTCGCCGGCGCCGGGGTCGTCGCGGGTTCCGACCCGGCGGCCGAACTCGCCGAGACCGGCGCGAAGTTCGGCACCATGCTGCGGGCGCTCGGTTTGGAGGGAGTGGCGTGAACCCGGATCACGTGCCCTGGCCACCGGAAACCGCCGCGCGTTACCGGGCCTCGGGCCACTGGCGCGGCCAGACCTTCGGCAAGTTGCTGACCAGCCTCGCCGAGGCCTACGCCGAACGCCTCGCCGTGATCGGCGAGACCGCGCGCTGGACCTTCGCCGAACTCGACGAGCGCGCGCACCGGCTCGCCGCCGGGTTCGCCGGAGCCGGGATCCAGGCCGGTGACCGGGTCGTCGTGCAGCTGCCGAACGTGCCCGAATTCGCGTCCGTCGTCTTCGGACTGTGGCGGGCCGGTGCGCTGCCGGTGTTCGCGCTGCCCGCGCACCGGGCCAGCGAATTGCGGCACTTCGCCGAACAGAGCGAGGCCGCGGCGATCCTCACCGTCGGCGAGCACGAACGGTTCGACCACGCGGGGATGGCGCGTTCCGTCGCGGCCGAAATCCCGTCGGTGCGGAACGTCTTCGTCGTCGGCACGGAGGAATTCGCCGTGCTCGAAGCGGCGACTCCGCGCGCCCTGCCCGACCCGGACCCCGCCGGTGTCGCGTTCCTCCAGTTGTCCGGTGGCAGTACGGGCTTGCCCAAGCTGATCCCGCGCACGCACGACGACTACCTCTACAGCGTCCGGGAAAGCGCCCGGATCTGCGGCCTGCGCCCGGAAAGCGTGTACCTGGCGGCGCTGCCCGCCGCGCACAACTTCCCGCTCAGCTCGCCCGGCCTCCTCGGCGCCCTGCACGCGGGCGCGGCCACGGTGTTCGCGCCGCGACCGGACGCCGACACCGCGTTCCGGCTGATCGAGGCCGAAGGTGTGACGATCACCGGGCTCGTGCCGCCGCTGGCCGCGGCGTGGGCGCAGGCGGCCGCGAGGACCGCCCGTGATCTGTCCACTTTGGACGTCCTGCTGGTCGGTGGCGCCAAGTGTGCCCGTGAACTGGCCGAGAAGATCGGGCCCGCGCTGGGCTGCCGCCTGCAGCAGGTGTTCGGCATGGCCGAGGGTCTGGTCTGCTACACCCGGCTCGACGATCCCGACGAGTACGTCCTCGCCACCCAGGGACGGCCGATCTCGCCGGACGACGAGATCCGCGTCGTGAACCCGGACGATCCACTGTCCACTTCGGACGACGTCGTCGCGCCGGGCGAGATCGGCGCGCTGCTGACCCGCGGGCCGTACACGATCCGCGGCTACTACCGCGCCGCCGAGCACAACAAGACCGCGTTCACCGAAGACGGCTTCTACCGCACGGGAGACCTCGTGCGGCAGCATCCGTCGGGACATCTGGAAGTGGTCGGCCGGGCCAAGGAACAGATCAACCGCGGTGGCGAAAAGGTGGCCGCGGAAGAGGTCGAGAACCACCTGATGGCCCACCCCGGCGTGCTCGACGCCGCCGTCGTCGCGGTGCCGGATCCGTATCTGGGCGAGCGCACCTGCGCCTACGTCGTCCCGGCGGCCGGTGCCGAGCCCGCCCCGGCGGAGCTGCGCCGGTTCGTCCGCGAGCGCGGGGTGGCGGCGTTCAAGGTGCCCGATCTGGTCCAGGTGGTGCCGGAGTTCCCGGTGACCGGGGTCGGCAAGACCAGCAAACGCGAGCTGCGGGTGGCGCTGGCCGCTCTGGCGAAGGAGAAGTGAACGTGTCACTGCCCAAGATCCAGTCGTACGCCCTGCCGACGGAGGCCGAGCTGCCCGCCGGACGGGTCGGCTGGAAACCCGATCCCGACCGCGCCGCGCTGCTGGTGCACGACGCGCAGCGGTACTTTCTCGCGCCGTACGAGGGATCCCCGATCCCGGAGATGGTCGCGAACATCGCCGCGCTGGCCGACGCCGCCCGTGCCGTGGGCGTTCCGGTGTTCTACACGGCGCAGCCCGGGCGCCAGGCCGCCGAAGACCGGGGCCTGCTCACCGAGTTCTGGGGCGACGGCATCGGCGCGGTCATCGAGGACGACCCCTCGGCCGCGGACGTGGTGGACGAGCTCGCGCCGAAACCGGGCGACATCGTGCTGACGAAGTGGCGCTACAGCGCGTTCCAGCGCAGCACGTTCACCGAACAGCTCGCCGAAGCGGGCCGGGACCAGCTGCTGATCACCGGCGTCTACGCGCACATCGGCTGCCAGGCCACCGCTGTCGAGGCGTTCATGCGCGACGTCCAGCCGTTCCTGGTCGGCGACGCGGTCGCGGACTTCTCCCGCGAACGCCACGACCAGGCCTGCGAGTACGTCGCCCAGCGCTGCGGCGCCCTGACCACCACGGCCGCCGCGATCGCCGCGCTGGCCCCGATCCACGCCGGAGCAGGTAAATGAGTCTCACCCCAGCGAAGATCAACGCCGACGTCGCCGAACTGCTCGGCTGCGACCCGGCCGAGCTGAAGCCGGAGACCGATCTCACCGATCTCGGCCTCGACTCGATGCGGATCATGGGCCTGGTCGAGCAGTGGCGCACCGAAGGCGCGGACACCCTGGAGTTCGCCGATCTCGCCGAGCAGCCGACCCTCGGCCACTGGACGCGGGTCCTCACCGGGAGCGCCGCGTGAGCCGCGCCGACCATCGCCACCGGCACCTCGAACGCATCGCCGAGGTGCGTGAGGGCGCGCACGCGGAGAAGGTGCCGTACCCGATCCGTGTCCGGCAGGCCGAAGTCGTGCGCACCGAGATGATCGGTTCCGGGCTGCTCCGCGTCACCCTCGGCGGGCCCGGGACGGCGGGTTTCGAGGCGCATTCGCCCGACGAACACGTCAAGCTCCTGTTCCCCGAGCTGGACGCCGAGCCGAAACTGCCGGTGCAGGACGGCGACATGCTGCGCTGGCCGAAGCCGTCGCCGACGTCGCGCGAGTACACGGTCCGCCGGTACGACCCGGCTTCCGGCGAACTCGATCTCGACGTGGCACTGCACGAGGGCGGTCTAGGTTCCGGCTGGGCGGAGAAGGTCACCCCCGGCACGCCGGTGCACGTCGCCGGCCCGCCCGGCGGGCTGATCGTGCCGCACACCTACGACCGCTACCTGCTCGCCGGTGATCTCACCGCGCTGCCCGCGATCGCGCGCTGGCTCGAAGAGCTGCCGCGCACCGCCGCGGGATGGGCGTTCATCGAGGTCACCGACGCGAGCGAGGAGATCGCGCTGTCCGCGCCCGAGGACGTCGAGGTGCACTGGCTGCACCGGGGCGACGTCGCGGCGGGCGCCTCCGACGTACTGGCGCGCGCGGTCCGGACGATCGAGGTCCCGGCCGGGGAACGGCTCTACGCCTGGGTCGCCGGGGAAGCGGGACAGATCAAACCGCTGCGCCGCTGGCTCAAGAACGACCTCGGGCTCGGCAAGGACGACCACGACGTGACCGGGTACTGGAAACGCGGGGTCGCCGACTTCGACGACGAGCACGACCACTGATCCCCACCCAGAAGAAAAAACGAGGAAAACCCATGCGCACCACAAGAACTCGCCGGCTCACCGGAGCGCTCGCGCTCGCGTTGACGGTCGCGACCGCGGCCACCGCCTGTGGCTCCGGCGAAGACGGCAAGGCGGCCGAAGGCGGTCAAACCAGGGTGTTCGCGGCCGACAACGGCCAGATCACCATCCCGGTTTCGCCGAAGCGGGTCATCGCCACCGGCTACGCCGTGCCCGCGCTGCTCGAAGCCGGCGCGCCGCTGGTCGGGGTGTCCAGCTGGAAGCGCGGCATCCCGCTGTTCAACGAGCAGGAGCGCAAGAAGTACGACGAGCTGGCGAAGGTCGCGGGCGAGGCGGCTTCGGAGACGAACTACGAGGCGATCGCCCAGGCGGATCCGGACCTCATCGTCATCGGCGTGCCGAAGCCGGTGCTGGCCGACATCGACATCAAGCGGCTCGAAGCGATCGCCCCGGTCGTGGCGATCGGCCCGTCCGTGCCGTCGATGTGGCGTGACCTGTCCCGCAAGCAGGCCGACGCCGCCGGCGCGGCCTCCGGGTTCGACGCGCTCAAGACCGCGTACGACACCAAGGCCAAGGGGCTGGCCGAGAAGTACAAGGCCGTGGTGCCGCAGCTGAAGCTGGGTCACGTCGGTGCCTACGGCGAGGTCGCCAAGGGCAACTTCCAGCGCGAGTTCAACGGTTCCTGGGGCACCAACATCGCCCAGGACGTCGGCGCCACCTACTACGGCCAGGTCAAGGTCAAGGGCGGCGGCTCGAAGGACGTCAGCGAGTACCCGTCGATCGAAGAGCTGTCGACCGCGTTCGCCGAGGCCGACGCGATCACCTACTCGGTCAGCGCCGACGGTTCCGTGCCCGCGCCGGTCAAGTACGTCCTCGACTCGCCGCTGTGGAAGGAACTCCCCGCGGTGAAGGCGGGCAAGGTCTACCCGTTCCGCTACACCGAGGCCGCCACCTACCGGGCCGCGACGTCCACTTTGGACGCCGTCGACCAGGCGTTCGCGCCGCTGCTGAAGAAGTGACCACCACCGGGCGGGCCGCGCTGCTCGGCGCCGCACTGCTCGGGCTCGTCGTGGTCGCCGTGCTGAGCGTCGGCATCGGCGCGCACGCCATCGCCCCCGGCGAGGTCGTGCGCGCCCTGCTGGGCGACGGGAATCCGAGTGACCGGGCGGTCGTCCTGGACATCCGGATGCCGAGGGCGGTACTCGCGATCGGGGTCGGCGCGGCGCTCGCCGTCGGCGGGGTGCTCGTGCAGGCCCTGTCGCGCAACGCCCTGGCCGAACCCGGCGTGCTCGGCGTGACCGCCGGGGCCGGGTTCGCCATCGCGGTGGGGTCCTCCCTCGGTCTCGCCGCGTCGGCGCCGGCCGAACTGGGCCTGGCCGTGGTGGGCGCCGTCGGCGCGTCGGCGTTGGTGTACGCCGTCGGCAGCCGGTCGCCGCTGCGGCTGGTGCTGGCCGGGACCGCGCTGAGCGCCGTGCTGCTCGGCCTGACCCTCGGCCTGCGCCTGCTGTTCCCGGACACCTTCGACGTCTACCGGTTCTGGTCGGTGGGTTCGCTGGCGGGCCGGGAACAGGCGCCGACCACGGTCCCGCTGATCATCATCGGCCTGTCCCTGCTGGGCGCGTTCGCGGTGAGCCGTCACCTGAACGCGATCGCGCTCGGCGAGACGGTCGCGCACACGCTCGGCGCGAACGTCGCCCGGGTCCGGACGGTCACGTTGCTGCTGATCACGCTGATGGCGGGCGCGGCGACCGCGCTGGCCGGGCCGATCCTGTTCGTCGGGCTGATCGTGCCGCATCTGGTGCGGCGGGTGGCCGGCGCGTCGATCCCGTGGCTGATCGCGTTCGCCGCGCTGCTCGGCCCGGTCCTCATGCTCGCCGCGGACGTCGGATCCCGGGTCCTGCTGCCGACCGGCGAGGTCCCGGTCGCGATCGTGACCGCGTTCCTCGGCGGCCCGGTGCTGATCTGGGCCGTCCGCAAATACGGGGCGGCGCCGCTGTGACCACTGTGAAAGAAGCGACCGCGCTCGTCGTGCGGCGCGGGCGGTTCTCCGCTCGCATCGAACGCCGCACACTCTGGTTCCTGGTCGCGATGCTCGTGGTCATCGCCGGGCTGACCCTGCTCGGGCTCTGCTACGGCGCGGCGTGGGCGAGTCCCGCCCGCGTGTTCGCCGCGCTCACCGGTTCCGGTGGCGGCCCCGGCGTGGTCATCCGCGAATGGCGCCTGCCGCGCGTCCTGGCGGGGCTCGTCTTCGGTGCCGCGCTCGGGCTGGCCGGCGCGATCTTCCAGAGCATCACCCGCAACCCGCTCGGCAGCCCGGACGTGATCGGCCTCGACGCCGGCGCCTACACCGGCGCGCTGTTCGCGATCACCGTGCTTTCGGGGACGTCGACGCAGCTGACGATCGGTTCGGTGCTGGGCGGGGTGGTCACGGCGGCCGTCGTGTACGCGCTGTCGCTCGGCGGCGGGCTGTCCGGGTTGCGGCTGATCGTCATCGGCATCGCGATCAACGCGATGCTGATGGCGTTCAATTCGTGGATCGTGTTGCGCGCCGAACTCGAGATCGCGATCGCGGCGGTCGGCTGGAACGCCGGTTCCCTCAACGGGGTCGGCTGGGACGACGTCGCCATCCCGTTCGGGGTGCTCGCGGTGCTGTTCGCCGTGCTGTTCACCCGGGCACCGGCGCTGCACCAGGCCGCGCTCGGCGGCGCGCTGGCGGTCACCACCGGTGTCCGCTGGGACCGGCTGCGGCTGGTCCTGGTGCTGATCGGCGTCGGCTGCACCGCCACGGTCACCGCCGTCGCCGGGCCGATCGCGTTCATCGCGCTGGCGGCACCGCAGATCGGGCGGCGGCTGGCCCGCACGCCCGGGATCGGACTGCTGCCGGCGGCCCTCACCGGCGCCGTGCTGCTGACCGGTGCCGACCTGGCCGCCCAGATGCTGCTCGCGCCGGAATCGCTGCCGGTCGGTGTGGTCAGCACCGTGATCGGCGGCGGCTACCTGATCTGGCTGCTCACCAAGGAGGTGCGGCGCACATGAGTGCCCGCTTGACCGCGCGGGAACTGACCCTGCGCTACGGCGACCGGATCGTGTCGACCCGGCTGAGCCTCGACGTGCCCGACCGCGCGTTCACCGCCGTCGTCGGACCGAACGCGTGCGGCAAGTCCACCTTGCTGCGCGCGTTCGTCCGGCTGCTGAATCCGGCGAGCGGCGAGGTGCGGCTCGACGGGAAGAACGTCGGTTCCTTCCACGGCAAGGGTTTGGCCCGGGAACTCGGTTTCCTGCCGCAGGACCCGGTCGCGCCGGAGGACGTCCGCGTCCGGCAGCTGGTCGCGCGCGGCCGGTTCCCGCACCAGTCGCTGTTCGCGTCGTGGTCCGAAGAGGACGAACGCGCGGTGATCGAGGCGATGACCGCGGCCGGGGTGGCGGGACTGGCCGACCGGCCGGTGCAGGAACTCTCCGGCGGACAGCGTCAGCGCGTGTGGGTGGCGCTGGTGCTGGCGCAGAAGACGCCGTACCTGCTGCTCGACGAACCGACGTCGTTCCTCGACATCGCGCACCAGTACCAGCTGCTGAACCTGCTGGCGCGCCTGCGTGACGAGGGCCGCACGGTGATCGCCGTCCTGCACGACATCAACCAGGCCTGCCGCTACGCCGATCACCTCGTCGCGTTGCGGGACGGCCGGATCGTCGCCGAGGGCGCGCCCGCCGAGATCGTCGACGCGGAGCTGATGAAGGAGGTCTTCGATCTCCCCAGCGTCGTCGTGCCCGACCCGGTGACCGGAACCCCGATGGTGGTGCCCTCATGCTGAACCTGACCGGAGCCCAGCTGGGCATCTGGACCGCGCAGCGCCTCGAACCCGATTCGCCGTACTACGTCGTCGGTGACGTCGTGGAAATCACCGGCGATCAGCCGGTCGACCTCGGCGTGCTCACCGAGGCGATCCGGGCGACCGCGGAGGAGGCCGACAGCCTGCGGTTGCGCGTCTTCGAGACACCGGACGGCCCCCGCCAGCAGGTCTCCACGGAACCGCTGCCGTCGCCGGACGTCGTCGACCTGAGCGGTGAGGCCGATCCGGAGACCGCGGCGCACGCGCGGGTGGAGGCGGAACGGCGCCGCGTCGCCGAGGCCTGCCGGGGCATGCTGGACCGGCCGCTGTTCGCCCATCTCGTGCTGCGGCTGTCGGAGTCGCGGGTGTGGTTCACCCAGCTCGGGCACCATCTGGTGTTCGACGGCTACACCGCGGCGATGCTCGCGCGCCGGACGGCGGCCCGCTACACCGCCTCGGTCCAGGGTAAGGACGTGCCGCCTTCGACGTTCGCCCGGTTCGCCGATCTCGTCGAGGCCGACCGCGACTACCGCGCGAGCGAACGGTTCGAGCAGGACCGCGAGTACTGGCGCGAACGGTTCACGCCGCTGCCGGATCTCGACGACGGTGGCAGCGCGTCGGGTCCGCCCGAGAACACGGTGACCGCGCGGTCGGTGCTGCCCGCGTCAGATGTGGCGCGCCTGCGTGAACTGGGCAAACGGGCCGGAACGACCTGGGGCGACGCGCTGATCGCCTGCTACGCCGCCTTCCTGCACCGCGTGCTCGGCTGGACCGACGTCGTGTTCGCGATGCCGTTGATGTGCCGCGAAGGAGCGGCGTTGCGGACCCCGGCGATGGCGGTCAACGTGCTGCCGCTGCGGGTCACGGTGCTCCCGGAGGATTCGGGGACCGACCTGACCGCGCGAGTCGCGGGCGCGCTCAAGGAGATGCGCGCGCACCAGCGTTACCGGGGCGAGGACCTGCCGCAGGATCTCGCGGTCCCCGGCGCCGGAGCGCTGCTGCACGGCCGCGGCATCAACCTCAAGGCGTTCGACCTGAAGCTCGACTTCGCGGGCTCGCACGGCGTCATGCGCAACGTCGCGGGCGGTCCGCCGGAGGACATGGGCCTGTCCGTGCTCCCGACCTCGGACGGGGGACTGCTGCTCGGTTTCGAGGTCGACGCGCGGACCCACGACCAGGCCGCGGTCGACGCCAAGCTGACCGCGCTGCGCTGCCTGATCACCGCGCTGACCGAACCGGACGGCCCGGTCGTCGGCGGCGCGGACCTGGTCCCGGCGGGGGAGCGGGACGCGCTGCTGGAGGCATGGTCGACGCCCGCGCCTTCCTCGGACCTCGCCGGTGTGCCGGAATTGCTGGCCGGACTCGACCCGGACCAGACGGCCTTGGTGTCCGGTGACGAGCGGCTGACCGGCGGCGAACTCGTCACCCGTGTGCACCGGCTCGCCCGGGCGTTGCGGGCACGCGGTGTCGGGGCCGACGACGTCGTCGCGCTGGCCTTGCCGCGGTCGGCGGATCTCGTCGTCGCCCTGCTGGCGGTGCTCGACGCCGGAGCCGCGTTCCTGCCGCTGGATCTCGCCCATCCCGTCGAGCGGTTGCGGGAACTGGCGGCCGAAGCCGGTGCCGTGCTCACCGTGGCCCACGATCCGGAAATCGTGCCGGGGCCGCAGTTGCTGCTCGGCGAAACCGATCTGTCCACACTGGACTCAACGCCGCTGGAGATTTCGCGGCATCCGGAACATCTCGCGTACGTCATCTTCACCTCCGGTTCGACCGGCCGCCCCAAGGGTGTCCTCGGCCGGGTCGGCGGCCTGGCCACGTTGCTGCGTCATCACCGCGCGACCACGGTCGCCGAGACCGAACGCGCCGCGGGCAGGCGGCTGCGGGTCGCGCACACCTACTCGTTCGCCTTCGATTCCGCGCTCGATCAGCTGATGTGGCTGCTGTTCGGGCACGAACTCCACGTCTACGGCACCGACGTCGCCCGTGACGCCGACGAACTGCTGGCCGCGTTCGCCCGGGACCGGATCGACGTCGTCGACACCACGCCGTCGATGGCCGCGCCGCTCGTCGACGCCGGACTGCTCGACGGGCCGGACCGGCCCGCGTTGCTCGTCCTCGGCGGCGAAGCGACTCCGCCGGCGCTGTGGCGCCGGGTCGCGGAGTCCGGTGTCCGTGCCCGCAACATGTACGGCCCGACCGAGGCCACCGTGGACGGTGCCGGATCCTGGCTGGACGCCGGGGAACCGACCATCGGGACCGCGGTACCGGGGACTTCGGTCCGGGTGCTCGACGCCGCGCTGCGCCCGGCGCCCGCGGGTTCGCCGGGCGAGCTGTACCTCGCCGGACCGCATCTGGCGCGCGGCTACCTCGGGCGTCCCGGCGCGACCGCCGAGCGGTTCGTCGCCGATCCGTTCGGCGCGCCCGGCGACCGGATGTACCGCACCGGGGACCTCGTCCGCTGGGTGCCCGGTCGCGGGCTGGAGTACCTGGGCCGCCGCGACGGTCAGGTGAAGGTGCGCGGCCACCGCGTCGAACTCGGCGAGGTCGAGGCCGCGCTGGCCGCCGTTCCCGGTGTGCGCGCGGCCGCCGCCGCCGTGCGAGGACCGAGGCTGGTCGGGTACGTCGTCGGCGAGGTCGTCCCGGACGAGGTCCGCGCCGAACTGGCCGGGCGCGTGCCGGAGCATCTAGTCCCCGCCGCCGTGGTCCTGCTCGACGCGCTTCCCTTGACCCCCAACGGGAAGATCGACCGGATAGCGCTGCCCGCCCCGCGCGCGGCGGCCGGGCGGACCGCGGCCACCGACCGCGAACGGCTGCTGTGCGCGACCATCGCCGAGGTGATCGGCGTCGATGAAGTCGCGGTCGACGACGACTTCTTCGCGCTGGGCGGCGACAGCATCACCGCGATCAGCGTCAGCAGCAGGCTGCGCGCGCACGGCCTCGACCTGCGCCCGCGTGATCTGCTGGCCCGCCGCAGTTTCGAGGCGCTCGCCGCGGCGAGCGCCGAGATCGGCGGTCCGGTGGCCCCGCCGGACGAGCCCGACGGCGTTGTCCCGGCCCCACCGATCGTTCGCGCGCTTCTCGACCCGCATCCGGACGTCGCGACGGTCGCCGGCTACACGCAATGGACCGCGATCCGGCTCGGCGAGGACCTTCCGCCCACCCTGCTGATCGAGGGCGTCCAAACACTTCTGGACCATCACGACGTCCTCCGTCTGCGTTCAGAGGACGAACTGCGCGTCCGCGAGCGCGGCGCGGTGAAGGCGTCCGACGTCGTCATCGAGACGACCGGTGACCCGGCCGAGGTCGCGGCGGAACTCGCGGCGTCGCTCGACCTCCGGACCGGGGTGCTCCGGGTCGCGCTGCTGCCGGACCACCTCGTGATCGTGATCCACCACCTGGCGGTCGACGGTGTCTCTTGGCGCGTCCTCCTGCCGGACCTGCGTGCGGCCTGTGCGGGCGAACCACTCGAACCGGTCGGGACGTCGTGGCGACGGCACGCGCTTCTCCTTGCCGAGCAGGGGGAATCCGGCGCCCGGCGCGGAGAACTCGACCACTGGCGCGGCGCGCTCGACGGTCCGCGTCTCGGCCACCGGCCGCTGGACCGGGCCGCCGACACGGTCGCGACCGCGCGGCGTTCGGTCACCGTCGCCTCGCCGGAACAGACCGACGCGGTGCTCACGAGCCTGCCCGTGGCTTATCGCGCCGGACCGGACGACGTCCTGCTCGCCGCGCTCGTACTCGCCCTCCGGTCGTGGCGGGACGCCCCGGTCGAGGCGGAAACCGTGTCCCTCGAAGGACACGGCCGGGACCAGGACGGCCTGGACCTGTCGCGCACGGTCGGCTGGTTCACCGCCGAGCATCCGCTGCGCGTGCCCGCCGCGGCGGTGGCGGCGAGCACCGATTTCGACAGCGCGTGCGCGGGCGGCGACGCGGCAGGAAAGCTGCTGCGTGCCGCCAAAGAAGCCAAGCGCGCCGTGCCGGACAACGGGATCGGCTTCGGTGTCCTGCGGTATCTGGACCCGCTGACCCGGGACGAGCTCGCCGCCGTCCCGCCGCCGGACGTCGTCCTGAACTACCTCGGCCGGTTCGCGGCCCTGCCGGGGACGGGCTGGCGGCTACCGGAGGAGGACCCGTTCGCGGTCACCGAACCTGAGGCGAAGTCGCTGGAACAGGTACTGGCGCTGAACTGCTTCGTCCGGGAGGACGGCAGTCCCCGGCTCGCCGTCGAGTGGACCGCGGCCAGTGAAGTGCTCGACCCTGAGAGCGTCGAGGCCCTCCAGGAAGCGTGGTCACGAGCACTGGAGGCTTTGGCCGCGCACGCCGCCCAGATCGGACCGGACGGCGGCGGTCTCACGCCGTCCGACCTGCCGCTGGTCGGCTTGGACCAGGCCGATATCGACGCGCTCGAACGCCTGGGCCGCGTCGAGGACGTCCTGCCCGCGACCCCGTTGCAGACCGGGCTTTCCTTCCACACGCTGGCGCGGGGCACCGAAGACACCGACGTCTACGTGGTCCAGGCCGTCACCCTGCTCGGCGGCGCGCTCGAAGCCGACCGCATGCGTGAAGCCGCGGCGGAAGTGCTGCGGCGGCATCCCGCGCTGCGTGTCCACCTGCACACCACCGACGCGGGCGAGGTCGTCCAGGTCGTGCCCGCCGACGTCACGCTGGACTGGCGGTCCGCGAGCGTGTCACCGGAGCAGGTCGAGGTCGAGTGCCGTGCCGAGCTGGCCCGGCCCTTCGACCCGGCGACCCCGCCGCTGATCCGGTTCCTGCTGCTGACGCTGAGCCCGGACGAGCACCGCTTGGTGCTCACGAACCATCACGCGCTGCTCGACGGCTGGTCGATGCCGCTGGTGGGCCGCACCCTGCTGGCCACCTACGCCGAACTCGGAGGCGGCCCGGCGGCCCCCGTCGCCCCGCCGCTTTCCGAGTACCACCGGGTCCTCGGCGACCGTGATCCCGACGCGGCGTTGGCGGCGTGGCGCGAGGCGCTGGCCGGGCTCGACGAAGGCACGCGGCTCGCCCCGGCGAGCCTGGAGTCCACTGTGGAGCGTCCGGAGCGCGTCACCGTGGAACTGGGCGGAGAGTTCAGCGAGCGGTTGCGAGCCTTCTCCCGTGAACGCGGGATCACCCCGACGACGGTCTTCCAGACCGCCTGGGGCGTCCTGCTCGCCAGGCTGACCGGCCGCCGCGACGTCGTCTTCGGCTGCCCGGTGTCCGGGCGCCCGGCCGACGTCCCCGGCGTCGAGCGCATGATCGGGCAGCTCGGCAGCACGATCCCGGTGCGCGTGCGATTCGACGCCGCCGACACCGCGAGCACCGTGCTGGAGCGCGTGCACACCGAAAGCGTCCGGCTCACCGATCACCACCACACCGGGCTGCCGGACATCCAGCGCGCGGCCGGTGTCGGCGACCTGTTCGACACGATGCTGGTGATGGAGAATTTCCCGCTCTCCAGCCGCGCCCGCACCACCCTGGCGCCCGGCCTCGATCTCGTCGGGGTCGACATCACCGACGCCACGCACTATCCGCTCACGGTGATCGTGCTGCCGGGCGACGAGTTCACCGTCGGCCTCGGCTACCAGCCGCAGGCGTTCACCCGCGACGAGGCCGAGTCCTACGGCCGCTGGCTGCGGGCCGTACTGCACGAGATCGTCGCCGATCCCGCGCGACCGGTCTCCCGGCTGCGCGCGCTCGACGCCGACGAAGAACGCGCCATGCTGCGCCTCGGCGAAGGGCCGGAACCCCGCCGTGAACGCGGCGGCATGCTGGCGGAGTTCGGCCGCTGGGTCCGCGAGACCCCGGACGCCGAAGCCGTCGTGTGCCGCGATCGCAGCCTGACCTACACCGAACTGGACCGCCGGGCCAACCGGCTCGCGAACACCCTGATCGACGCCGGGGTGAAGCCGCAGGACCCGGTCGCGGTCCTGCTGCGCCGCGACGTCGACCTCGTGGTCGCGCTGTTCGGCGTGATCAAGGCGGGCGCGGTGCACGTGCCGATGGACCCGGACTACCCGGCCGATCGGCTGGCGTACATGCTCGGCGACATCGAGCCCGCCGCCGTCGTGTCCACTTCGGACATCGAGGATCTTCCGGTGATCCATCCGGATCAACTGTCCACTGAGGACACGGATCCGGCCGTCCCGTTCAGCGATGACGCGCTCGCCTACGTCATCTACACCTCCGGCACCACCGGCAAACCCAAGGGCGTGGCGGTACCGCATCGTGGCGTCCCGAGCCTGATCGCGTTGCAGGAGGACATCGTCGGGATCGGGACCGCCGAGCGGTACCTGCATTTCGCCTCGACGAGTTTCGACGTCGCCTTCTGGCAGTTCATGCTGCCGCTGCTGTCCGGCGGGACCTCGGTGATCGCGCCGGAGGAGGTGCGCGTCTCCGGCGACGACCTGCTGGCCTACGCCGCCGAGCACCGCGTCACCGGGCTCAACCTCCTGCCGTCGTTCCTGTCCGCGATGCCGGACGACGCGACCGTCGACCCGGACGTGTTCTTCGTCGTCGGCGCCGAACGGCTCGACCCGGAGCTGGCGCGGCGCTGGGGAAACCGGCGGGCGCTGTTCAACGCCTACGGCCCGACCGAGGTCACCATCAACTCGGTCACCTGGCATTACGACCCGGCCGACCCCGGACCGCTGCCGATCGGCCGACCGGACCCGGAGGTCCGCGCGTACGTGCTCGACGGAGGGCTGCTCCCGGTCGGGACGAACGTCACCGGTGAGCTGTACCTGGCCGGGCCGAAGCTCGCCCAGGGCTACGTCGGCAGGGCGGCACTGACCGCCGAACGGTTCGTCGCGGATCCGTTCGGGCCGCCGGGGGAGCGGATGTACCGCACCGGCGACCTGGTCCGCTGGCGGCCGGACGGGCAGATCGTCTTCCTCGGCCGCGCCGACCACCAGGTCAAACTGCGCGGCTTCCGGATCGAACTCGGCGAGATCGAGACCGCGCTGACCGCGCACGACGACGTGCGCGCCTCCGCGGTGATCGTCCGCGAGGACAGGCTGGTCGCGTACGTCGTTCCTGTGGACGGCACGGAACCCGAGCCGGCCGCGCTGCGCGAGTACCTCGCCGCGGAGCTGCCCGCGTACATGGTGCCGACCGCGTTCGTGCCGCTGGACCGGCTTCCGCTCGGCCCGAGCGGCAAACTGGACCGGGCCGCGCTGCCCGCGCCGGAGGCCCGCTCCGACGGCGGACGGGAACCCGCCACCCCGGCGGAAGCCGTGCTGCTGCGCGTGGTCCGCGACCTGCTCGGCCCCGATGTAGGCCTGGACGACGGTTTCCTCGACGCGGGCGGGGACAGCATCGCCTCGCTGCGGGTGGTGTCCCGCGCCCGCCGCGAAGGGCTGCACCTGACCGCGCGCGACGTCTTCGAAGGCGGCACGGTCGCCGGGATCGCCGCGCGCTGCGGCGAACCCGAACGGTCCGAGGAAGCCCACGCGGTCGGCGACGCCCCGCTCACGCCGATCATGCGCGATCTGTTGCTGCGCGCGGGAAAGGCGGCCGACGGGTTCTGCCAGTGGGTCGAGATCTGTGTGCCTTCGGCGGGCGACGTGCCCCGCTGGCGTTCGGTGCTCGACGCGATCCTCGCCCGCCATGACGTCCTGCGGGCACACCTGGTCGAGGACGCGCTGCGCGTCCCGGATGTCGGGGCCGTGACCGGCGCCGACGTGCTGACCGCGGTCCGGGTGTCCGGCGATCCGCGCACGGTGCTGGACGCGGAGGCCGGCCAGGTCGTGGCGCGGATGGACCCGCGCACCGGGCCGTTGTTCCGCGCGGTGCTGGCGGACGTGGGCGACGAGCGGCCGGGACGGTTGCTGCTGGTGGCCCATCACCTGGTCGCCGACGCGGTGACCTGGCGGGTGCTGCTCGACGACGTCGAACAGGCCTTCCACGGCAACACCCCGCACCGGCGCGGGCAGTCCTTCCTGGGCTGGGCGCGATCGCTGCGGGCGGCCGCTCCGCATCGAGAGGACGAATTGCCGTACTGGCGCGGAATCTCTTCGGCGCCGGTTGCCACGCTCGGCCGTACCCGGCTCGATCCGGCGCGGGACACCGTCGCGACCGCGCGGCATCACCGGATCGACGTCGGCGCGGACACCACCCACGCCGTGCTCACCGCCCTGCCGACGGCCTACCGCACCGGCCCGGACACCGTGCTGCTGACGGCGCTGTCCCGCGCGGTCGCGGCCTGGCGCGGGACCGACGCCGACCTGCTCGTCGCCGTCGAGAGTCACGGCAGGCCGGGGCACACCCCGGACTTCGCGGGTACGGTCGACCTGGCGCAGACCGTGGGCTGGTTCACCGCCGTGCACCCGGCGCGGATCGCCCCGCCCGCCGGACCGTTGCCGGACGCGCTGAGGGCCGTCCGCGATCACCTGCGTGCGGCAGGGGACGGCCTCGGCCACGGAATCCTCGGCGTCGAAGGGCCCCGGCCCGAGATCGCCTGGAACTATCTCGGCCGCTTCCCGGCGGCCCCGGTCACGGAAACCCCGTGGCAGCGCCCGCCGGACGCCGATCCGCTCGGTTCGGGCGGTGGCCCGGAAATGCCGCTGCCGTACGCGCTGACGGTGAACGCGATGGTCCCCGACGGCGGCACCCTCGGCGTCCGCTTCACCTGGCCGTCCGCGCTGTTCACCGAGGACGAGATCGTCGTGCTGGGCGAGCACTTCGGCCGCGCGCTGGACGAACTCGCCGCCGACGTGCCGGGGCCCGGCGAGGTCATGCCGCTGACGCCGTTGCAGGAGGTGATCCTGCGCGAGTCCCGGACCGCGGAAGAAGATCCGTACCCGGTGCAGGCCGCGTTCACGCTGTCCGGTGACCTCGACGTCGAGGCACTGCGGGCCGCTGCCACCGCGTTGGTGCGGCGGCAGCCGAACCTGGGCGCCGTGTTCCCGCCGTCGCACGAGGTCCAGGTGATCCCCGCTGAGCCACGTGCTGGTTTCCGTGTGTGCGAAGTGTCCGAATTGGACACAGCGGACGCCGCGCTGGACGAGGAGCTCGCGGAGCCGTTCGACCTGGCGAACGGGCCGCTGTGGCGCGTCACCGTGCTGCGGCACGGGCCCGGCCGTCAGACTCTCGTGCTGACCAGCCACCATCTGCTGTCCGACGGCTGGTCCGCGCCGCGCATCCTCGGTGAGTTGTTCGCGTTGTACGCGGGGAAGCCGCTGCCGGATCCGGTGCCGCCGACCCGGTACACCCGCCTGCTCGCCGCTGCCGATCACTCGGCGGACGTCCGGGCCTGGCGATCGGAACTCGAAGGTCTTCCCGAAGGTGACCACCTGCCGCGCACCGGCGGCGCGGCCGGACCCGCGCTGTTCACCGTGGACGGTCCGCTCGTCGCGGAACTGACCAGGCTGGGCGCGGCACGCGGGTTCACGGCCAACACCCTGTTGCAGGGTGCCTGGGCGGCCGTGCTCGCGACCCACGCGGGACGGCCGGACGTCAGCTTCGGCGTGATGACCTCGAACCGGACGTCCGATGTGGACGGTGTCGAGGAGATCATCGGCCTGCTGGCCAACAGTGTCCCGGTCCGCGCCCGGTTCGCCGGGACGGTCGCCGAGACCCTCGCGGACCTGCAAGCCCGGCAGCAGGCGATGGCCGGGCACCACCGGATCGGCCTGCCCGAACTCGCGTCGCTCGCCGGGCGTGAGCGGCTGTTCGACAGCCTGCTCGTGTTCGAGAACTACCCGGTGGATCCGGCGAAACTGCGCGAACCCGCGCCCGGCCTCACCGTCACCGGGACGAGGTTCCGCGAACGGACGCACCATCCGGTGAGCGTCACCGTCGTCCCGGGCGAGGACGGCTGGGAAGGTGTCCTGTACGCGGGGGAGGCTCAGCCGTTGGCCGACGACCTCGTCCGGTTCCTCCGGGAGCTGCCGTCGTGGCTGGACGGCGACGCGGCCGGGTTCGTGGGGAAGCGGTGACCGCGCGCCCGATCGACGCCGCGCTGTGGCGCACGGCGGCCGTGCTCGTGCTCGGCACCTTCATGGCGACCTTGGACAGCACGATCGTCTCGGTCGGCGTCGACACCCTCGCCGAGGAGTTCGGCGCGCCGGTCACCGGCGTCCAATGGGTGACCACGGCGTACCTGCTGGCCGTGGTCACCGCGGTGCCGGCGTCCGGCTGGCTCGCCGACCGGTTCGGCGGCCGCCGCGTCTGGCTCACCGCCGTCGCCGTGTTCCTGCTGGCGTCCCTGCTGTGCGCGCTGGCGCCGACCTTGCCCGCGCTCATCGCCTTCCGCGTCCTGCAAGGGCTCGCGGGCGGCCTGTTGCCACCGACCGGTCAGGCGCTGCTGGCGCGGGCCGCCGGCCCTGACCGCATCGGCCGCGTGATCAGCGTCGTCGGTCTCGTGCCGCTGTTGTCGCCGGTGCTCGGCCCGCTGGCGAGCGGCACCATCCTCGCCGTCGCGGACTGGCCGTGGTTGTTCTACGTGAACCTTCCGGTCGGCGTGGTGGCCGTGATCCTGGCCCGGCGCTGGGTCCCGGCGGGCGAGCCGGGCGGCCGGGGCGACCGGTTCGACTTCCGTGGCGCCCTGCTGCTTTCGCCAGGACTCGCGGTGCTGGTGTTCGGGCTGACCTGGTTCGAACAGGGGAGCCCGGTGGTCGCCGGGCTCGCGGTCGCGGCGGGTGTCGTCATGCTCGCGGCGTTCGTCCGGCACGGTCTGCGGGCCGAGGCGCCACTGCTCGATCCGCGGCTGTTCACCCAGCCGCCGTTCGGAGTCGCCGCGCTCGCGCTGGTGCTGCTCGGCGCGTCCGTGTTCGGCACCATGTTCCTGCTCCCGCTCTACCTCCAGCGCGGCGCCGGCCTGTCCACTTGGGACACCGGCCTGCTGCTGGTGCCCCAGGGCATCGGCGCGGCGGCCGGTTCGGTACTGGTGAACCGGCTCGTCGACCGGATCTCGCCGCGCACCCTGGTGCTGAGCGGGATCGGGCTGGTCGCCCTCGGCACCGCGTCCTTCACCCAGCTCGGCGCCGGTCTTCCGGACTGGGTGATCGTGGTTTCCCTGCTGCTGCGCGGTTTCGGCGCGGCGCTGATCGGCGCGCCGGTGATGACGATCGTCTACCGCCGGGTCGAACCCGCCCGGCTGCCCCGCGCGGCCGGGGCGCTGAACCTGCTCAACACGCTCGGCGGCTCGATCGGCACCGCGGTGCTGGCCGTGGTGCTGCAGGCCCGGCTGGCCGCGCGCGGCCCGGACGTCGCCGCGGCCTTCGCCGACGCTTTCTGGTGTGTTCTCGGCCTCGCCGTAGTGGCGGTCGCCGGTGCGACGCGGCTGCCCCGGGCCGGGGTGGCCGCCCCCGACAAGAAGAGAGGTCACGCGGATGCCTGACCAGGACACCCTGCCCAGCCCGGCCGAGGTGGCCATGAGCGACGTCGTGCCGGACGAGATCGCCCGGCACCGCGAAACCGTCGCCGACGTCCTCGCCCGGCGCGACTCGCGGTTGCTCGTCGTCGTGGGTCCGTGTTCGGTGCACGACACCGACGGCGCGCTCGAGTACGCGCACCGGCTCGCCGCGGTGTCCGGGCGCTTCGCCGACGACCTCGTCCTCGTCCTGCGCGCCTACCTGGAGAAACCGCGCACGATCGCGGGCTGGACCGGTCTGGTGCCCGACCCCACCCTGGACGGCAAGGGCGATCTCGCGTCCGGGATCCGGCTCGGACGGCGGTTCCTGGCCGACGCCGCCGCGACCGGACTGCCGCTGGCCTACGAGTTCGTCGACCCGTTCCTGGCGCCCTACTTCGCGGACACGATCAGCTGGGGCGCGATCGGCGCGCGGACCGTGGCCAGCCAGCCGCACCGGCAGCTGGCGTCGTGGCTGCCGATGCCGATCGGCATGAAGAACTGCGTCTCCGGGCGGCTGGACACGGCCGTCGCCGCCGTCCGGTCGGCCGCGCTGCCTCACGTGTTCCCCGGCGCCGCGGCGGACGGGCGAGCGCGGATCCAGCGCAGCACCGGCAACCCGGATGCCCACCTCGTCCTGCGTGGCGGCCCGAAACCGAACCATCACGCCCACGCCGTCGCGGACGCCCTCGACGCGCTGACCACCGCCGCCCTGCCGCACCGGCTCGTCGTCGACGCCTCACACGGCAACAGCGGCAAGGACCACAACCGGCAGCCCGTGGTCGTCGCGGATCTGGCCGATCAGATCTCGGCGGGCAACGACGCGCTGGCCGGGGTGATGATCGAGTCGTACCTCTCGGACGGCAGGCAGGACGTCGGGTCCACGCGGCCGCGTCCCGACCTGAGCATCACGGACGCCTGCCTGGGCTGGGACCGGACGGTGCCGCTGCTGGAATCCCTCGCCTGCGCGAACGCGGTGCGACGCCTGAGCGCCCCTAGGAAGGCCGGCGTTCTTTAGCGGTACTCGTGTGATCAGGCACGTGACTCGCGTGCTTGGGCACGTGACTCGCGTGCTTGGGCACGTGACTCGCGTGCTTGGGCACGTGACTCGCGTGCTTGGGCACGTGACTCGCGTGTTTGGAGACCGAACTCGCGTGTGCGGCTTTCAAGCACGTGAGTTCCGGCTCTGATCACGCGAATTCCGTGCCCAAGCACGTGAATGCGGTGTCCAGTCACGAGGCCTAAAGGGCTTCGAGGGCTTTCGTCATCTCCGGCACCAGTTCGTCGCCCATCTTCTCGAATTGCCGCTTCAGGAAGGGGTCCGCGAGTTTCGCCAGTCCGTGGAACTCGATGGTGGCGTGATAGCTGATGGTCGTCGTGCCGTCTTCTTCAGTCACCGTCAGATCGTCCGTGGATGTGGCTGTCTTGTTGTCGCCGACGAACACGATCCGGCCCGGCTCGAGCCGTTCGAGGCGATAGGTGAGTTCGGTCTTCTTGCCGCGGAACTCGGACACGTTGTGCCACTGGGTCCCGACGACGATCGGGCCGGTGTCGGCCCGGGTGCAGGACACGGTGCCGGGGTCCCACGCCTCCGCGTGCGCGAAGTCCTTCAAATAGTCGACGACGGTCTGGGCGGGGGTGCGGACGGTGATCGTCCGGTGCACGTGAACCACCATCCAAACGGTACGCACCCGTACCGCGCGCCGCAGTGTGGCCAGATCACGGACGGGGGGGAAGGTTCCCTTCACGTCACGTCCGCAAGGGTTCCGGTGTCCTGAGCAGCGCTGCGGAATGTCCTGAAGGGCCCCTTCAGAACACGACGTCGAGACACCGAACCTCAGGTGTCCCCGATGTGGCATTGGAGACGCTCAACGTCCCCAATGCCACATTCGGCGCACACCTCGACTGCACGCCACGTTTGCCTTACCCCTCAAGAGAACCGCGCACGCATGAAGGCCCCCTTCCTGTACCTAGGCGCAAGGAAGGGGGCCTTCATGTACTTGAAGCGGGTGGGGAGCTACTTCTTCCAGGTGATCGGCTTGTCCTTGTACCCGTCACCGTCGCCGAAGGTCGCGCCGCCGACCTCGTCGCCGTCCTTGACGGCCTGGAGCGCACAGGTCTCGAAGGTCGCGCCGACGGTCTTGAAGTCCTTCTTCGCCGTCTCGGACTGGCACTTCGGGGTCTCGCCGGTGATGATCACGCCGGTGCTCTTGCCGTCCGTGCCCACCGCGCGCAGCCGCACCGAGCTGTAGGTGAGGTCCGTGCCGCCGACGTTCTCCACCGACAGCCGGATGTACACCGGGGTCATGCCCTTGGCCTTGTCACCGTAGGCGGCGAGGTCTTCCTTCGCGCCCAGTTCGATCGCCTTGACCGTGATCGCGATGGTGCCGCTCTTGTCGTTGCCGTACTTGAACGGCACGACGGCGCGCTCGCCGACCTTCAGTTCGCTGCCCGGCGCGGTGGCGTCGGCGTTCGACACCGGGACGGTGCCGCTGGTCGCGGGCGAGGACTCGGCGGCCGACGACGTCGGAGCGGGCGCGGGGGAGGGAGCCGGGCTGCCACCCTCTTCCTTGCCGCCGCAGGCGGAAAGCAGCAGCACGGCCGCGCAGCCGGTGGCGAACAGGGCGATACGGTGGGACTTCATGAATCTCCTCGGACTTTTCGCCGGGTCGGCTCCGGCGTATACGCCAGGCACCGTAATCGACAGCGGAGTACACCACCGTGGTCCGTTCGCACCACGGGTGATCACGATTCGATTACGCTGATCGGCCCAGCTGTGGTTACTTCTTCCAGGTGATCGGCTTGTCCTTGTATCCGGCGCCGTCGCTGAAGGTCACGCCGCCGACCTCGCCGCCGTCTTTGACGCCCTGGGTGTCGCAGGTCTCGAAGGTCGCGCCCTTGGTGGCGAAGTTCTCCGGCTCCTCGCCTTTGCAGGCCGGGGTGCCGCCGGCCATGATCACCTTGGTGCCCTTGCCGTCCGCGTCCACCGCGCGCAGGGACACGTCGGCACCGGAGAGGTCCGTCCCGCCGACGTTCTCGATCACCATCCGGACGTACACCGGAAGCGTGCCTTCGCCCTTGTCCTTGAACTTGGCGAGGTCTTCCTTCGGCCCGATGTCGATCGACTTGACGGTGATGGCGATGGTGCCGGACTTCTCGGCGTACTCGAACGGGACGACGGCGCGTTCGCCGACCTTCAGTTCGCTACCGGGTGCCATGGTGCCATCGGCGTTGACGGTCTTCCCGCCCTCTTCTCCGCACGCGGAGAGCAGCAACGCGGCGGCGCAGCCGGTGGCGATCAGGGCGGTACGGGCGGACTTCATCGATCTCCTCGGACTCCTCGCCGGATCGGCTCCGGCCTGCGCTACGCAGGGTAATCACCCCCGGGGTCCGACGCTGTGGCCCGTTCGCACCACAAAAGATCACAGATCACTCACGCCGATCAGCCCGTCCTGGATCGCCCGCGCGACGAGCGCGGCCTTGGTCGGGGCCTCCCGGCCGATCTGGGCGTATTTGACCCGGATCCGCTCCAGATGCGAGTTGACCGTGTTCGGTGAGATCCCCAGCCGGTGCGCGACGAAATCCTTCGACTCGGACTGGAACCACTCGATGAGCACCTCGGTTTCCCGTGCGGACAGGGCCGGGCGCCGCTCCGAGCGGTCCCCGGCCAGCGCGCCCGCCAGCGACGGCGGCGTGTACGACCGGTCGGCCGCCGCCGCGCGCACGGCTTCGAGGAGGTGTTCCGCGCCCTCGGCCTTGGTCAGGTAGCTGAGCGCGCCGAGTTCGAGGCAGTGCAGGACGGTCTCGTCGTCGGCCCGCATCGAGTAGACGACGACGCGGCGGCCCGCCTCGGTGAGCCGGCGCAGATCGCCCATCGCCGGGGTGGTGCTGTTCAGGTGCAGGTCGAGGATGACGACGTCGGCCCGCGCACCCTCGCCGATCCAGGCGGCCCGCACGTCCTCGCCCTCGGCCACGACGGTGACCGGAGGGGTGCCCGAGGACAGCCAGTGCACCACGCCGGCCCGTACGGCCGGATGATCGTCGACGACCACCGCGGTCAGTTCGGTCGCGAACGCCATTTCGCCTCCATCCACGATCGTTCTCCCAATGCGTGCCATTCGACGTCGACGGCGCCCGATCCGTTCGCCGTCGCGCCGGGTTCACCGTCGGTGATCGCCGCGACCCGGATCTCGTCACCGGTCCGAAGGACGCTGACCCGGGCTTGGGACCGGGCGGCGACCAGGGCGATCATCAGCGGGCCGGTCAGTTCGCGGCGGATGCCGGTCGGCACCGGCGCCGGTTCGCCGCTGACCGCCAGTGTCACCGTCACGCCCCGTCGCTCGGCGAGATCGACGCACGCCGAAACCTCGTGCACCAACGGATCCGGGACGTCGTCGTTCTCCGCGAACAGCCGTCGCAGCTGCGTCGCGGCGAGCGTGCAGCGCTGCCGGACGATCTCGTCACGCGGATCCAGCGTGCGGTCGGCCAGTCCGGCGAGCAGCGGAAGGGTGGCGCCGAGCTGACCGGCGAACCGGCTCCGCTGATCGGCCTCCCGCTGCTCGGCGAGCGCCTTGCGATGGGCCTGCCGGTCCCGCTCGGCCGAGGCCTCCGCCGCTTCGCCCGCCCTCCGGTTGACGACCCTGATCAGCGTCAGCGTCGCGGCCTGGAAGGCGAGCACGCTGAGCCCGACGATCACCGCGCTGCCGATCTCGCCGCGATCGGTGGGCGCGGCACCCTGTCGGAGGAAGGTGAGCGTCATCTGGAAGACGAGCGCGGCCATCGCGAGCGTCGGCCGGTCCAGCAGCAGCACCAGGAGATGCCAGCCCGCGAGGCCGGACGCCCAGTCCCCGTCGCCGAACAGCCGATCCGGCGGCAGCGCCCAGGTCGCGGTCGCCGACGCGGCGAGCACGACCACCGCTCCGGGGAGCGCGACCGGCCAGGGGACCGGTTTCCAGCGCAGCACCCACCACGCCGCCACGACGAGCACCGCGGCGAGCGTGGTGAACGCGACCCGGCTCGCGGTGCCGTCGAGCCGGACCAGGCTGAGCCCGACCTGGATCACCGCCGTCGCGAGCAGGACCGCGATCCGGCAGCCGCCGAGTACGCGGTCCGCGGTCTCATTCATGGGGCCACACCAGGTCCACCGTGGTTCCCGCCCCGGGCGCGGAGGTCACTTCGGCCCGCCCGCCCGCCGCGGCCATGCGCTCGACGAGCGAACCGCGCACACCTCGCCGCTGCGCCGGCGTCGCCGCCGGGTCGAAACCGCGGCCCTCGTCCCGGACGGTCACGCGGACGCCGTCCTCCACCGTCAGCAGGGCTTCGCCGACGCCCGCGTGCCTGTCGACGTTCACCAGCGCCTCGCGCACGGCACGGACCAGCGCGAGGGCCGCCGACGCCGGGATCGGCGGGACCGGCGACCACCGTGTCTCGACCTTCACCGGGCTTTGCGCGAGGACGCCGCGCAACGACGTCTCGAGATCGACCACGCTGCCGGGACCGGATTCGCCGGTCAGGATCGCGAGATCCCGGCGGGCGTAGCCTGCCACCTCGGCCGGATCCGTCGTTTCGCCGCGCTGGGCCACCGTGAGGAAGGTGGCCGCCGCCGTGTCGTGCAGGACGGCCAGATACTCCCTTTCCTGCCGTCGCCGTTCCACCGCAAGGGATTCCTCCCGCGCCAGCCTGGCCCGGCGCTCGCGGAGGTGGTCGATCCGGCGCGTCGTGCGGGCCAGCAGGAGGAACGCGCCCCGGGCGAGGGTGGCTTCGAGCAGCACCCGCAGCACCACCGAGAAGCCGTCCTCGAAGCCGAGCGGCACCACCTCGATCGCCAGCAGGCAGGCGACGGCGGGCACGGTGATCTTCGGCGGCCACTCCCATTGGAGGGTGATCGCGGTGATGGTGAGGACGTTCAGCGCCCACTGGTTCAGCTCGCCCGCTTCGGGGGCGGTGAGGAACTGCGTGCCGCAGACGGCCGCGGCCCGGACCAGTGTCAGCGCGAACGCCACCGGCCTGCCCCGGCCGGTCTTTCCCGTCAGGTGTTCGGCCGCCGCGGTGCCCAGAGCCAGCGCGAGCAGACCGAAGGCGAGGGGGAGCGCGCCCGTCGGCGTCGCGAGTACGCCGAAAACGCTGATCACCAGCAGTCCGGCGCCCCGTGCCGGGCCGGCGAACCGGCCGACGACCGTCAGGAACTCCGCTTCGACGGAGGTCTCACGATCGGATGGCACGGCAGCAGTCAAGCAGGCAAAGGGTCACCGCACCACCGCGGGGGAGGAAGCGGCCGGGCGGAGAAGGACGGGCGCGCCGGTGCCGTCGGCGGGCACCGCGTAGATCGCCTTGTCACGGCCGTACGCGACGGTCCGGTCGTCCATCCACTGTGGCTGGTCGTCCAGGTGCGCGGGGTCGGCGAGCGGGATGTCGCGATCGTCCACGAGGGACAGCACGTGCAGCCGCCAGCGGTCGCCGTCCCGGAACTTGTACGCGACGCGGGTGCCGTCCGGCGAGAGCGACGGGCACTCGACGTTACGCCGCAGCGCGGTCAGCGTCCGGCTCCGGAGATCGCCCCGGACCAGCCAGGTGCCGCCCGCCGACCTGGCGGTGGCGTAGAACGTCCGATCGTCCCGGGCGAAGGTCACTCCCCAGTAGTTCAGATCCTGTCCCGGGTACGGCTTCCCGTCCACGATGAGCGCGAAGTCCTCCAAGGAGCCGTAGTGGCTTCCGGTGTCCAGGTCGAAGATCCCGGCGGTGGTGGAGAACGTGCCGACCCCGCCCAGGTAGGAGTCACCGGCGCGGAACACCGTCCAGCCCACCAGCCGCCCGGTCGGCGACACCCGGACCCGCGACGGCGTTCCCCATTCGGAGATCCGCCGCGGTTCGGCTCCGGGTTTCGTGACGACCAGTTCGGCCTGGTCGGGGATCGCCGTCGCGTGCAGGCACGCCAGTGTCCCGGCGGCGACGTCCACGCGCTGACAGGACGGCCCGACGCGGGCGTCCTGCCGGACCCGGCCCGACTCGTCCACGTAGATCATCCCGCCGTGGGCCAGGTCCAGCTGCTGTTCCGCGGCGGCGTCGCCGGAGCGGAGCCCGACGAAGACCGCCCCTGCCGCCACCGTGACCACCACGGCGGTGATCCCCGCCCACGTCCGTTTCATTTCACCCTCGTTCCGGCCAGGACCGACACCAGCATCACCACGGCGAAGATCGCGAACGCGGGACGCAACGACGTCCCGGCCGCGAGCGTGCCGAACAGCACCGTGCCCGCCGCCCTGGCGAGTGACTGTCCCGTTTGGACGAACGCGAGGCCGGTGGCCCGCAACGACTCCGGAACCAGCGGAGCGGCGTGCGCCATCAGGACACCGTCCGTGCACGCGTAGAACACGCCGTGTGCCGTCAGGACGACCGCCGCGACCGGCCACCCGCTCGCCGAAGCGGCCAGGACGACGTACGAGGCGAGCAGTACGAGGTGCCCGGCGAGGAAAACCTTCCACCGTCCGACACGGTCGGCGACACGCCCGATCGGGGACGCCAGAGCCATGAACGCGAGCGCCGTCGCCAGCGGTAGCAGGGGGAGCGCTGCCGGCGGCAGCCCGGCGGACTGCTGCACGCCCACGAACAGGAACATGTCGCCGACCGTGCAGACGCCGAGCAACGCGGCGGCCAGGCACGTTCCGCGCAGACCGGGCCGGCGGAGCAGCGCGAAACCCGCCCGGAGGCGAACCCGCGACCGCTCCGCCGCCCCGCCGGGGGCACGGACGAACACCGCCAGCACGATCACCGCGATCACGGCGAGGCAGAAACTCACCCCGAAGACGGCCGGGTAGTCGCCGACGAGGACGGTCAGCAGCCCGAAGGCGACGATCGGCCCGAGCAGCGCGCCGGCGGTGTCCATGGCGCGATGGACGCCGAACGCGCGGCCCAGGCCGTCCGCTGGGGTGGCGAGGGTGATCATCGCGTCCCTCGGCGCGGTGCGGATGCCCTTGCCGGCGCGATCGGCACCGATCACCAGGCCGATCGCGCCGACTGAGGACCCGGCGGCGGGGAAGGCGAGTTTGGTCGCCGCCGAAAGGCCGTAGCCCACCAGGGCCACGGCCTTCGGGCGGCCGAGGCGGTCGGCGAACCAGCCGCCCGCCAGTCTCAGCAGCGCCGTCGCGCCCGTGTAGAGCCCGTCGATCGCGCCCAGCTGCAGGTAGCCGACGCCGAGCCCATAGACGAGGTACATCGGGAGGACGGCCGTGACCATTTCGGCGGACATGTCCGTGATCAGGCTGACCACGCCCAGGCCGAGCACGGTGGCGGGTACGGCGTGCTTCGTGCGCCCGGCGGGCCGGGCGGGGTCAGTGGAGCGAACACTGGAGAGGTACATGTCCGGCCTTCCCGCGCTACGCGGTGACGCGCACGTCGTCGACCGCGGACTCCCAGAGCGACGCTGTGCTCGCGTCGGCTGCCTCGACCACCAGCCGCACGCTCCGCCCGGCGAACGACGCCAGATCCGCCGTGGCGCTTTGCCAGGCACCCGCGACCTCGGCCGCGGAGCCGAGCTTCTCGAAGACCGTCGTCGAAGCGGTGCCGTCGAGCACACGAAGCCGCAGGTAGTCGGCGGAGGTCGCGTTGTCGCCGTGCGCGAAGGTGTAGGAGAAGCTCAGCTTCCCGCCCGCGGGCACGGTGAACGCCGGTGAGGTCATCGACGACACCCCGCCGTCGAGGTCGTTGGCGCCGTACTCCGACCCGGCCAGCCTCCCGGTGACCAGGCAGTTCGCGCCACTGGTCGTGTCGCCGCGCTGCTTGATCTGGTTGCTGTAGGTCGACGTGGTCTGCTCCGGGACGCCGCGTTCCCATTTGCCCGAGGTGGCGGTGTCCGTCGCGGCCGCGTCGACCCGCCAGCCCTTGTCGGTCTCGAAGTCGTCGGCGAACGCCTCACCGCCGCCCGAACCCACGCTGACCACCACGTTCGCGGTCCGGCTGACCGAACCGGAGGACCCGGTGACCGTGGCCGTCGCCGATCCGCTCGCGGACGCCGACGCGGTCAAGGTCAGCGTCGCCGTCGCGGTGCCGTTGGCGGGTGGGGTGACCGACGACGGTGAGAGCGCGCCGGTCACCCCCGCGGGCAGGCCCGACACCGACAGGGCTGTCGCCGACGAGAACCCGCCAGTACTGCCGACGTTCACCGAAACCGACGCGGTGCCGCCCGGCTTCACCGACACCGACGAGGGGCTGGTGCCGATGGAGAACGTGGGGGAGGAGACGCTCTTCTTGCATTTGCCGGTCGTCGTGTCGGTGAAGGTGCGGCCCGACACAGGGACGAAGTCGCTGCGGTAGTCGGACGCGGTCAGCGTCAGCCTGCTCACGCCGAAGGTGTTGGTGTTGCCCACTTCCTGTACGGCGGCCGACGACTGGTCGAAGTTGTAGTAACCCCGGCCGCCGGTGCCGATCAGCAGTTGACGGACACCGTTGACGTCGTCACGCTTCCCGTCGGGCCGCGACGGCGCGAACCGCTGGTAGTTGTGGTCGTGGCCGACGACGACCAGGTCCGCCTTCGCGTCGTAGAGCGTCTGGAAGAACGGGTTCACCGACGTGTCGTCGCCGTGGGTGCCGCGGCTGAACCGCGGATGGTGGAAGAACGCGGCCGTGCACGGTTTGGTGCTCGCCGCGAGGTCGTTCTTGAGCCAGGTCACCTGCGCCGAACCGCTGCTGTGGGTGATGTTCGAGTTGAGCGCCACGAAATGCCAGTCGCCGACGTCGAAGCTGTAGTAGCCCTTGCCGCGTTCACCGGCCCGCGTGCCGAAATACTCGAAGTAGCCCGCCGCGCCGGAGGTGTTGTACTCGTGGTTGCCCGGTGTCGGGTAGGTGATCGACCTGAACTGGCCGTAGTAAGGGTCGAACTTGCTCTTGTATTCGGACAGCGAGCCCGAGTCGTAGGCGTTGTCCCCGGCGAGGATCAGTGCCTGCGGGTTCATGTTCTTGATCAGCGGGGCGGTCTGGTTGCACGAAGACCCGCAGACGTCGCCGACGGCGGCGACGGTCGTGGTCGCCTCGGCGAGCGGCCGGGCACCCGACTGATAGGAGTCGATGGCGAACCGGCTGGCGGGGTCGGACAGCGCCGTCGAGATCCGCACGCAGTCGCCCTCGAAGGCGCGCGTGTGGAAGGCCTTGCCCGGCCAGTGCTGGGCGGTGAGCGTGAACGAACCGGACCTGCTGCCGGTCAGCGTCACGGAGTCGCTGCCGCGCAACGAAAGTTCGGTGAACCGGACGCGCAACCACTGCGCGCCGGCCGCACAGACGGACCGGGGCGAGGTGGCCTGAGCGGACACCGACACGGGGCCGCCGGTGACACCGGACTCGATAAGTTGCGGAACCTGATCGGCCACTTCGGGAACGGCGGGTGGAGCGGCTTCACCCGCCTGCGGTTGGGCGGCGACCAGGAAGGCGCCGGCCGCCAGAGCGGAGGTCGCGACGGCGAGCGTCCGGTGCCGCCATCGCCGTTGTCTTGTCGCTGAGCACATGGGAATCCTCTTCCGGCTATGCAGGGACGACGATCAATTCGGGAATATGCAGGGAATTCCAGGATTCTTCCGACCCTAATCACGGCCGGGCCGTCGTCAACGAAAAGCCGTTCGGGACGCTGGACAACTCTGAACGGCCCGGGTTCACCCGACGAAAGTCGGGCGTTTCGGGCAGTACGCTACGCCTTCATGACGAGCACCGTTCCGGCGGAATTCGGGGCCGCTCTGCGCACTGCGATCGAGCGCAGCGGGCTGAGTCTCAACGAGATCAGCCGTCGTCTGCGCGCGCGGGAGACGCCGGTCAGCATCAGCGCGCTCAGTTACTGGCAGAACGGGGAGAACCGGCCCGAGCGGGCCAGTTCGCTCGCCGCCGTCACCGCCCTGGAGGCCATTCTCGGACAGCGGCCCGAAACGTTCACCGGTCTGCTGGGCCCGCGACGGCCCCGCGGCAAGGTGCACCACCGATCGGTGGCCTATGACCAGGTGTGGCGCCATCCGGAGACGTTCGCGCGCGCGTTGGCCAAAGTGGATGCGACGCCGGAGGACCTCGACACTCCACACCGGATCTCGCAGTACGTGTCGTTCCGAGTCGACGGCGCTGGTCACGAAGAGTCGATGCGGGTCCGGCGGCTGATCCGCGCCGATCACGACGGTACTTCGCGGTTCCTGTTCGTGATCCGTTGCTCCAGTCTCACCAGGGAACCGGTGGTGCTGTTCACCGAGGGCTGTCGTCCGTCGCGGTTCCGCGCGGACGTCCCGTCGTCCACCTGCGCCTTCGAATTCACGCTGGACCGTACCCTGGCCGCGGGAGAGCTGGCTTTCGTGGCGTTCGGCGTCCGGTTCCCGCCGGGACAGACCGGCGAGCACACTCAGATGGCGATCTTCCGGCCCGCGAGAGATCTCGCGTTGAGCATCGAGTTCGAGCCGGACTGCCTGCCCCGGCGATGCGTCGCGTTCTTCCAGCCGCGCTGCGCGGCACCGCCGGAAGAACGCGGAGAGACGACCTTCGACCAGGGGAACTCCACTTTTCAGTTCATCACGCTCGACCCGCTCCCCGGGCAATACGGAATTCGGTGGAGCTGGACCTGAAACCACCCGGTCGGGGGTATTTCCGGATTCCGATTGTGTTCATCCGGTCGATGGGTATGAGAATCGCCCTCATGCGTGCAAGGCGATTCGCGTCCATTTCTGCCGGTGCCGCCGCCGCGGTGTGCGTGGCGGCCCTGGTGGTCACCGATGGCGCGGTCGCCGCCCCCTTGCCGGGCGGACTGGGACCGTGTGTCGGTCCGGCCTGCCCCGGCAAATACCCGCCGGTGAACAACCAGGACTACGCCGGCCGGGACAACGGCATCAACGTCTATGTCGGCGGCGAATTCCAAGTACGCGAAGCGGCGGCGGAAGCCGAGGGGCGAGTCGTCGTCCTCGGCAATTTCGACATGGCGAAACGAGCGGGCGCGTCCGCCATCTACAACGTCGGCATCGCCGGTGTCGGCTCCCGGGTCCCGCCGCCGGACGGCGGTGACTTCCTGACCACCGGGGGCAACATCAGCGTCGCGGCGGACCAGCGGCTGCTCGCCGACGACGGCGTCGTCCGGCACGCGGGAACCGTCACCGGGACGGTGACCGGCACGCTCCAGAAAGACCCCGACGCGGCGAAACCCTATGCGGGGCTGCGCGAGGATCTTCGAGTGGCGAGCAAGTGTTACGCCCGGGAAGGCACCACGCCGCGTCCGGCCACGGGCACGGCACGCAACGAGGGATACCGCACCCTGTTCACCGGGGACGGGAAATCCACGTTGCAGGTGTTCAACGTCGACTTCGACCTGACGTCGGCGACCGGCGGCATGCAGGGGATCGAGTTCGAAGGCATCCCGGCCGGGGCGACGATCCTGGTCAACATGGTGGGATCCGCCAGGACGATCAACACCTTCACCGGCGACCTGAACGACCAGGACCCGCTGAACAAACTGCGGGAACGGCTCCTGTGGAACTTCCCGGACGCCACCAAGGTGAAGATCGCCGGTGGCGCCCAGTTCCAGGGCAGCGTGCTGGTCGGCGAGCCGGGGAGCACCGCGACCGTCACCGCGTCCGGGATGAACGGCCGCTTCTTCACCACGGGCTCGCTGGTGCACAGCTCCGAGGCCACCGGTGGCGGCGGCCAGGAGTTCCACGCCTACCCGTTCACCGGCGACCTGCCCGAATGCGGCAGCACGCCGACCACGACGCCGAGCAGCTCGACCTCGACGTCCACGTCTTCTTCGTCGTCGTCCAGCTCCACGAGCCCGACCACGACCAGCAGTTCGACGACCACCACCAGCAGCTCCACGTCGCCGACGTCGACCACGTCGACCTCGACCTCCAGCTCGCCGACCTCGACTTCCACCGAGCCGACTTCCACCGAGCCGACGTCGACCACGTCTTCGAGCCAGACGAGTACATCGTCGAGCAGCACATCGTCGAGCAGTACGTCCTCCAGCCCGACCTCTTCGAGCAGCACATCGTCGAGTTCCGCGTCGTCGAGCAGCAGCGCCACCACGTCGTCGAGTCCGACGTCTTCGAGCAGCGCGTCGTCGTCCAGCAGCACTTCGCCGACCACCAGCAGCTCGTCGAGCACCACGCCGGGGCCCGGGGTGACCACGTACACGACACCGGGTCAGCCGGGGGCGACCACTCCGGGCGGCGGGCCGACCGACAGCGGTCCGCTTGCCTCGACCGGTAGCGAGATCCGCGGCCTGCTGGTCTCCGGCGGGTTCCTGCTGCTTCTCGGTGGCGCGCTGGTGGCCCTCACGATCCGGTCGAGGCGCCGAGAGTCCTGAGCGCGGTGTCGATGACGTCGCGGCGGTCCGCCAGCAGGGCCTCCGCGGCGGTGCGGCCGGTCGCGGCCAGGTAGGCGTCGACGAGGCGGTTACCGGCCGCGTACCCGGCACCGGTCGGCAGGCCGACGGGAGTGCCGCCGTAGCGGACGGCGGTCTCGTCGCCGTGCACCCAGGCCGTGAAGTTCTGCATCCCGGTGATCTCCAGCCCGGAGACGACCTTCGCGAACACCGCGTCGTCGTGCAGATGCGGCACGCCGATCCGGGCGTAGCCGAGGTCGTCGCCGTACAACTGGCGGGCGAACGCGTCGGCCAGCCCCTCGGAGACGATCTGCTCGCCGACGGTGACCGTCGCCGGATCCCAGACCACCCCGCCGGGGCTGTAGCGGAGGTTGTGGTTCAGCTCGTGGACCGCCGTGGCTTCCAGTCGCGCCAGGTTCTCCGGATACGGCCAGAAGTTGAGGTGGATGTAGCCGGACACACTGCCGTTCGCCGTCATCCCCAGGTTCGGGCCCATGAAATGCCCGTCGCCGGGATCCCCCAGCACGGTGAGGACGGTGATGTCCGGTACCGCGAGCGCGGGCGTCGCCGCGAGCTGCGCTGTGACGGCGTCGTCGAGCGCCCGCTGGATCCGGTTCCAGGCGTCGGCTTCGTGCAAGGATTCCAGCGCTTCGAGGCAGCGCTCTTCGTCGCGGTCGAGCGGGAAACCGGAGCTCATCGCGTGCATCGCGACGAGGTCGACGTCGCCCGGGAAATAGCGGTACATGCCGGCGGCGGGTTCGGCCATCGCCTTGAACAGGGCGGCGCGGTCCGCCTGCGGCGCGCGCAGGATCTCGCGCATCGCGGGGTAGGTGTCGAGGACTCGGATCGTCATGGAAGTGACGGTAAAGCCTCCAGTGGGTGGAGACTCAAGTCTCGTGAGGGGTGCGGCAAAGGTGTTGTGCCGTTGAGGTGTGTGCCCAATGTGGCATTGGGGACGTTGAGTGCCCCCAATGTCACATTCGGGGCTATCTGGGATCGGGATGGCTCGGCGTCGTGTCTCGAAGGCCCTCTTTGAGACATCGACGTAGCGCGGCCCGGGGCATCGGAACGCCGACGGGGAGTGACGCGAAGGGAGCCTTCCCTGAGTGCGACGCGGCGAAAGTCCCCTTCACCCCGGCCGTACACACCCACCGGACTCGCCACCCGTCCTCACCACTCACGACACCCGGAACACTCACTCGGCGAGGAACTCCGCCACCGCCTTCCGCCCGGCGTCACCCGGCTCGCGGTTCTGGATGGAATGCGCCGCCCCTTCGACGATCACCACCTTCCCCCGCGGCGCCGCTTTCGCTTCCTCGTAGGCCCACTCCATCGGCGTCGACAGGTCGTGGTCGCCGTTGAGCAGCAGCACCGGGACGTCCGGGAGCTTCCCGGCCGGATTCGAACTCGGCGGTACGACAGGCCACGGCAAGCAGGTTTGGACGAACCCGACCCCGGTCGCGACTGCCGCGGTGAACGGCCACGTGTCCCGGGCGCTCAAGCGTTTTCCGGCCAGTTTCAGCAACGGCTCACGGGCGAAGGCCGGTGTTCCGGCGTCGCCCCAAGGGAAACGCATGTCCGTGCACAGGGTGGCCGCGTGCAGGCCCGAGCTGTACGAAGTGAGCGGATCCCCGCCCGACGCGAGATTCCGCAGCAGCGAGTCGAGTTTCGCGGTGTCGCCGTCGCGCGCGGCGCGCAGAGCGGTGATCAGATCGGTCCCCAGCGCCGAAGGGTTCCGATAAGTCGGGTCGACGAACTCGTAGGTGACGATCATGTCGAACAGCGCGACACCGGCCGCGGTGTCCCGGTTCCGGACCAGCCACGCGAGGTCCTGGGCCGGGTCGGATCCGCACGCGGGCGGCTTGGCGCACGCGTCGCGCAGCACCCGCGCGGTCGCCTTCAATCCCTGGAGGTACAACGACTGGTCGGTCGTCGCGTGGTGCGGGAGCACGGAATCGAGGACCACCTTGGAAACGTTGCCCGGATGCGCGACGGCGTACCGCGCGGCGGTGAGGGAGCCGTAGGAAACCCCGTCCACCACCATTTTCCGTGCCCCGAGGGCCCGGCGGAGCAGGTCGAGGTCGGCGACCGTCGAGTCGCTGCCGTAGAACCGTGCCTTGTCGCCGAGCGCCGCGGCACAGGCGGTGACCGCCTCGCGGGTCGGCGGTTCGATGTCGGAACTGCCGACCTGGGCCTGTAGTTCCGGGCAGTCGATGGCGTTCGCGCCGGTGCCCCGCTGATCGATCATCACCAGCCGGTGACCGGCGAACACTTCCGGCATCCGGTCGAAAAGGCCGGTGCTGAACGGGACGCCGGGTTGCCCCGGGCCGCCGGTGAGGAACAGCAGCACTCCTCGGGGCGCGTCCGCGTTGTTCGCGGTGGCGACCTGGAGTTTCAGCGTGCCGCGGGTGCGGCCGCGATGGTCGAGCGGAACGGTCAGCGTCGAGCAGGTGAACCGCGCGTCGTGCGCGCAAGGCCGAGGGTTCTCGAGCCGCGGGCCCGCGGCGACGGCGGTGGCCGGTCCGGCGAGTCCGGCCGACAGGGCGACGATCGCGGCGAGGACGAGCGTTTTCGATCGCATGGACCGATTCTGACCAGGTCCGTTCGGCGCCACGCGAGGTTTCACCCAAGTTGCTCCGGTCGGACGACCCTGAGGGGGAACCGGGGAAAAGCCCGGATGGCCAGAGCGCCACCCGCCCCTAACGTCGTGATCATGATCCGACGGATGCTGCTGACGCTGCTCGCCGGCGCGGCGGTTTTGCTCGTGCCCTGGACGGTCTACCTCGCGCACACGCTGCCCGACCGGTATGACACCGGCCAGTGGCGCACGGCCTGGGTCGGCTTCGACGTCGCGCTTTTGCTGTGTTTCGCGGCCGGGGCGTGGCTCGGGTTGCGCCGCCGCCGGGCGGCCGTGCCACTGCTGTCCGCCACGGCCGCGATGCTGTGCTGCGACGCGTGGTTCGACGTCATGCTCGGCTGGACGTCGTCGGAGCGGTGGGCCAGTGTCGCGCTCGCCGCCTTCGTGGAGATCCCGGTCGCAGCCCTGCTGGCCTTGGCCGCGAGGCGGCTGCTGAGCACCGCGATGCCGAAGCGGTCGGTGACCCTGCGAGACATCGCGATGCGTGAGGATCCGCGATTCCAGCGGGTGACGCGGGAGCTTCCCGCGGGCCCCGAGGAGATCGCGCGCCGGACGGGCCTCGCGCGCGCCGAGGTCACCGAATGCCTGAAAACGCTGGAGGACACCGGGTTCGTGCGGAAGGACCGCAAGGGGAGTTGGCTCTCGATCCCGCAAGACCTGCGTGAACCGAGGCCGGACGACTACGACGGCGCGGACCGCGAGCGGGTCACCGCGTTCCTCGACGCGAAATACGCGAACGAGGTCGCGCTGCTGTCCTGGGCGGCTGAGCACCGCGACGAGTTCGGTCCGTGGTCGACGGCCCAGCGCACCTCGACGCGGCTGACCGAGGAGGAATTCCGCGCACTGGAGGCGGAGTACCGCGAGCTGATCACGCGGTACTGCCGACGTCGTCGGCGTCCGGCGGCGGACGAGAAGGAGCTGTCGGTGCGCTTTTACGCGTTCCCGCCGCCGGAGGCCGCGACGGTCTAGGGGTGCCGCCAGGCCAGGAACGTCTCCAAGGTGGTCAGCCGGTGTTCGCGCACGGCCAGTTCGATCTCCCCGGCGGGCGCGTTCCGGTCGAACAGGTCGAGGATCTTCTGGTGCTCCTGCACGGATTCGTGCGCGCGGCCGGGGACGAAGCTGAACGTCGACGTGCGCAGCCCCGCCAGCCGGTTCCAGCCGCGGTTGACCAGGTCGAGTACCTGCGGGTTGGGGCAGGCGCCGAACAGGACGCGGTGGAAGTCGCGGTTCAGCGCGGTGAACCGCGACGGCTCGAAGTTGTCGAGGCAGGCGGTCAGTTCCGCGTTGAGCCCCTTGGCCTCGTCGAGCACCTCACCGGGCAAGGACGGCGCCGCCAGCGCGGCGGCGTAGCCCTCGACCAGCGCGAGCGTCTGCATGGTGTGCTGGTAGTCGCTCTCGTCGACCATCGCGACCTGCGCGCCGATGTTGTGCTCGTAGGTCACTAGCCCTTCGGCCTCCAGTCGCCGGACCGCCTCGCGGACGGGCACGGTGCTGACCCCGAGTTCCTGCGCGATCTGCCCGAACACCAGCCGGTAGCCGGGGGAGAAGGTGCCGTCGTCGATCCGCGCCTTGATCCAGTGGTAGGCGATCTGCGACTTGCTCTTCGGGGTCGAGTTCACCGCGTCGCCACTGGTCACGAGTAGTGCAGCCAGACTGATTTGATCTCGGTGTACGCGTCGATGGCCCACGGACCCATTTCGCGACCCCAGCCCGACGCCTTGTACCCGCCCCACGGCGCGGCCATGTCCGGGATCGGCGGCATGTTGACGAACACCGCGCCCGCCCGGATGCCGTTGGCGAACCGCTGCGCGACACCGAGATCACGCGTCCACACGGTGGCCGCGAGCCCGTATTCGGTGTCGTTCGCGCGGGCCAGCAGTTCGTCCTGATCGTCGTAGGCGGTGACGGCGAGGACCGGGCCGAAGATCTCCTCGCGCATGATCGTCATGTCGTCGGCGACGCCGGCGAACAGCGTCGGCTTGTAGAAGTAGCCGTCGCGGTCCAGCGTCTGGCCGCCGGTGACGAGGTCCGCGCCCTGTTCGCGACCGGTCGAGACGAGGAAGTCCACGTGCTCGCGGTGCTTCGCGGACACCAGCGGCCCGAGCTGGGTGGACTCGTCGAGACCCGGCCCGAGCTTGAGACCCTCCAGCCCGGCGGCCAGCTTCGCGACGAACTCCTGTTCGCGCTTGCGGTCCACGAAGAAGCGGGTGTACGCGGCACAGACCTGGCCGCTGTTGAGCGTCGCACCCGCGAGGTTGCCCGCCACGGCGGCGTCGATGTCGGCGTCGCGTGCGATGATGCTGGGCGCCTTGCCGCCGAGTTCGAGGGTGAGCCGTTTGAGGTTGGACTCCGCGCTCGCCGCCGTGATCAGCTTCCCGACCGCGGTCGACCCGGTGTAGGACAGGTGGTCGACGTCGCCATGCCCGCTCAGGAGCGCGCCCACCGCGCCGTCGCCGGTGACCAGGTTGACCACCCCCGGCGGGAATCCGGCCTCTTCGACGAGCTCGACCAGCCGGATGCTGGTCAGCGGCGTGACCTCGCTGGGCTTGATCACCACGGTGTTGCCGGTGGCCAGCGCGGGCGCGAGCTTCCAGACGAGGATCATCAGCGGGAAGTTCCACGGCGTGATCAGCGCGTTCACCCCGACCGGCTCGCGGCGGGTGTAGTGCAGCGTGTCCGGGTAGGACACCGGGTTGGTGGTGCCCTGGATCTTGGTCACCCAGCCCGCGAAGTACCGCAGGTGCTCGGCCGCGCCGGTGACGCTGACCTGGCGCGAGATGCCGATCGGCTGGCCCTGGTCGCGCGTTTCGAGCGCGGCGAGCTCTTCGTGGTGCGCGTCGACCAGGCTCGCCAGTTTGAACAGCAGCGCGGCCCGCTGGACCGGCAGCAGTCCCGCCCAGGCCGGGTCGTTCAGCGCCTTCCGGGCGGCGCCGACGGCGGCGTCCACGTCGGCCGCGGAAGCGGTGCCGACATCCTCGATCACCTGGCCCGTGGCCGGATCGTACGTCGGCAGGGACCCACCTCCGGCGGTGGTCCACTGTCCGTCGATGAACAGGCGTGTGGCCATGGCTAGCTCCTCCTCGACCGGTGTGTGATCGAGTATCGGGCGCCACGCCGTCTCCGGTCTTGCCCGCCAGGGCACGCCGATTGTCGGCCAGCGAACCGAATCCGCCGGACCTCGCCGGGCCTTGCGAGGGTGGGGGACATGGACGTCATCGTGGTGGGAGCGGGTTCGGCCGGTTCGGTGGTCGCCAGGAGACTGGCCGACTCCGGGGCATGGGTCACCCTGCTCGAAGCGGGCGGGCCGGACACCAACCCGGCCATTCACGACCCTTCGCGGGCCGGGGAGCTGTGGCACGGCCCGGAGGACTGGGACTACTACACGGTGCCGCAGCCGCACGCGGCGAACCGGCGGCTGCATCTGCCTCGCGGCAAAGTGCTCGGCGGATCGCATTCGCTCAACGCGATGATCTGGGTGCGCGGCGCTCCCGCCGACTACGACGGCTGGGACCTGCCCGGCTGGCGGTGGGACGACGTGCGCCCGGTGTTCGAGCGGATCGAGAAGGATCTGCTCGACGTCGTGCCGAACGAGCCACTGCACCCGATCCAGCAGTCCATTGTGGACGCGGCCGTGCAGATCGGGTTGCCGTTCAACCCGGACTACAACGGGGACGCGCTCGACGGCGTCTCGGTCCAGCGCGTCACCACCCGGGGCGGCAAACGGCTCAACACCTGGCTCGCCTACGGACAGCCGGTCGCCGGCCGGATGACCGTCCACACGGGAGCGCTCGTCCACCAGCTGCTCTTCGAGGGCGACCGGGTGATCGGCGTGCTGGCCGAGGTCGACGGCGAACTGCGGAAGGTCTTCGCCGACGAGGTCGTGCTCGCCGCCGGCGCGCTGGCCTCGCCCGCGATCCTGTTGCGCAGCGGTGTCGGCCCGGTCGACGAGCTGGAGGTGCACGGCATCGACGTCGTCGCCGAGCTGCCGGGAGTCGGGAAGAACCTGCACGACCATCTGCTGGCGCCGGTCATCTTCGCGACCGATCGCCGTCAGGTCGACCCGCCCGCGCCCGGCCGTTCCGTCACGCAGACGCATCTGTTCTGGCGTAGCCGCCCTGGACTGGAGGTGCCCGACACCCAGCCGATCCACTTCAGCGTGCCGATGTACGAGGACTGGATGACGGGCCCGGAGACCGGGTTCTCGCTGATGGCGGGCATGGTAACGCCGCGTAGCCGGGGCAGTCTCCGGCTTTCGGGGCCGAGCCCGCTCGACGAGCCGCTGATCGACCTCGCCGCCCTGGAGGACCCGGCCGACTTCGAGAGCCTGGTCGCTTCGGTGGAGCAGTGCCGGGAGATCGGCCGGGCGGCCGCGCTGGCCGATGACTGGGGTGCCCGTGAGCTGTACCCGGGGCCGGACGCTGACGTCCGCGAGTACGTCCGGCGGACCGCGATCACCTACCACCACCAGGTCGGGACCTGCCGGATGGGCACCGACGCCGAATCCGTGGTCGGCCCGGAGCTCGCCGTGCACGGGATCGGCGGGCTCCGGATCGCCGACGCGTCGGTGCTGCCGCGGGTGACCACGGGCAACACCAACGCGCCGGCGGTGCTGGTCGGCGAGCAGGCCGCTCGGTTCATGCTCGGCCGATAGTGCGGCGCAGCCAGGAGGCCCGGGCGGCGAGCGCGGCCCGGGTCACCTCGCTGTCCGGGGCGAACCGGTCGAAACCGTGATACGCCCCCGCCCAGACGTGCAGTTCCGTCGGCACTCCGGCCTGCCAGAGGCGCCGCGCGTAGTCGACGTCCTCGTCGCGGAAGATCTCGGCCGCGCCGACCTCGATGAAGGCGGGCGGGAGCCCGGCGAGATCCTCCGCGGTCGCCGGGACCGCGTACGGCGAGGTCTGTCCATTCAGGAGTGACCGCCAGCCGAACTCGTTGGCCTCCCGCCCCCACACGCCGCGTTCCGCGAATTCCACTGTGGACGCCGAATCGTTGCGGCTGTCGATCATCGGGCACAGCAGCAGCTGACCGGCCAGCGCCGGTCCGCCGCGATCCCTGGCGAGCAAGGCGATCCCCGCGCTGAGCCCGCCGCCCGCGCTGCCGCCGCCGACGATCAGCCGGTCAGGATCGAAGCCGAGTTCGGCCGCGTTCTCGACCATCCAGTTCAGGCCCGCGTAGCAGTCTTCGATAGGTGCCGGATGCGGATGCTCGGGGGCGAGCCGGTAGTCCACCGTCACCGCGACGAAGCCGAACTCCTCGACCAGCGCGACCATCCGCGGCAGATCCGCGAACCGGTTGTCGAGGACCATGCCGCCGCCGTGGATGTTGTAGAACCCCGGAGCGCCCTGAGCACCCCGTGGCTTGACGACGGTGACGACCACGTCGGTGCCGGGGACCTCCCGGTCTTCCCAGACGAGATCCCGGTCGCCGATCGCCTCGGCGCAGCTGAGGTTCGTCTCGGCCATGGCCTGCCGCATTGCCGCCAGTGACTCGGCACTGAGCGGCGGTCCGGACGGCAGGTCCTTGAGCGCTTCGGCGAGCTCGGGATCGAAGGCCGTCACGGTCCCTCCGGATCGACGATGTCGCGGTCCGCCCAGTGCGGTTCGACGAGGGTGCGGAGCTCTTCCGCGCCTACGCGTTCGACGAGGTCGACAGCGCCCAGGTTGTCCTTCAGCTGCTCGGTGCTCGTCGCGCCGAAGAGCGTGGTCGTGTTGGCCGGGTGGGTGAGGGTGAAGGCCAGGCACAGCTGGGCGGGCGTGGTGCCCAGTTCGGTCGCGATCTTCGCCAGCTCCGGAGCGGAGGCGGCGATGCGCTCCCGGATGTCGCCCGGGTCGCGGCCTACCTGGCGGGCGCCGCTGTTCTTGCCCAGCAGGACCCCGCCTTCGAAGATGTCGGAGGACTGGAGCGAAACCCCGAGTTCGCCGAACACCTTCTTGAAGGGCTCACCGTCCGGAATGGACCGCCGGGCGACGCTGTACTTCAGCTGCGCGATCGCGGGACCGGGTACGTTCTCCGCGGCGGCGAAGTCGTGCAGGGCCTGGATCGTGGTGGCCGACCAGTTGTTCACGCCCCACTGCCCGATGAGCCCGGCCTCGCGCAGTTCGTTCAGATCCAGCACCAGCCGGTGCAGGTCGGTGTCGTCGCGCCGGAGATCGCCCAGCACCACCAGATCGGCGTGCTCGACGCCCGCGCGGAACAGCGCGTTGTCCAGCTGGTCGCGGAGGTTGTGCTCCGGATAGCCCTCCAGCCACAGCTTGGCCGAAAGCAGGTAGTCCTCCCGGCGGATCCCGGCCGCGCGGACCAAGGCGGAGAAGAGCACGTCGGTGTAGACCGCGGTGGCACCGGGGAAACCGTAGACGCCGACGTCGAAGAGCGTGATCCCGGAATCGACCGCGGTGCGGACGAGGTTCACCGCCTCGCGGAAGTCCATCCGGTCGTAGGTGTGCCAGGAGCCGAGCGAGAGCACGCCGGTGAGCGGGCCGTCTCGGCCGATGCGGCGCTGGGGGATGACTGGCATTGCGGGTCTCCTAGGGAAGGCGGGGATCGATGACGGCTTTGAGCTCGCCGAGCCGCGACATCGACTCGACGCTCTTGGACGCTTCGGAAAGCCCGACGGGCGCGCTGAACAAGTCGTCCCAGGGCATCCGGCCGGCGAAGGTGCGGAAGAAGTCCACCGAGCGGTGGTAGTCGGCGATGTCGCCGTTGAGCGACCCGACGACCGTGAGTTCCTTGCCCATCACAGTGCCCAGCGCCACGGGGGAGGGCATGGGGCCGGTGGAACCGACGATGGCGATCGTGCCGCGCTGGGCGGCGAAGGCCACGGCCTCCTCACCGATGGTCGGACCCCCGGCGAAGTCGAAGACGTGGTCGGCGCCGCGGCCGCCGGTGAGTTCCTTGACCCGTTCGACGCGGTCTTCGACGGAACCGTCGACCGGGATCGTCGCCGTGGCGCCGAAACGCTCGGCGGTCTCCAACCGGTCGGCCGGGCCGCCGATGGTGATGACGTCGCCCGCGCCGGAGATCCGCGCGACCGCGGTGGCGAACACGCCCAGCGCGCCGGCGCCCTGGACCACGACCGTCGCACCGGGACGGATCCCGCCGGACCGGGAAACGGCCCGCAGCACGGTTTTGCCCGCACAGCCCGACATCGAGGCCCAGGTGTCCTTCACGTCGTCCGGCAGGAGGAGCTTGGCCGCGCCGGGTGTCACGTAGCAGTACCGGACGAGCCCGCCGGTGGCGTACGGGAAGACGTCGGAACGCTGGAGGAAGCCGTATCCGCGCTTCTCGCAGGCGACCGGTTCGCGCAAGATCGTGCAGCCGTAACACTTTCCGCAGGTCGACTCCGACCAGCCGATACGGTCGCCCTCGGCGATCTCCCGGCCGAGGGTGTCGGTGGTGCCCTGTCCGACGGCCACCACTTCGCCGACCATTTCGTGTCCCAGCACCATCGGGAGCATGCCGGGGAAGGTCATCTGGCCGGACCAGATGTGCACGTCGGTGCCGCACAAGGTGGTGCAGGTGATCCGGACCAGCGCGGCGCCTGGTTCCGGCTCTTCCGGTAGCGGTAGTTCCCGCAAGGTGAGCGCGGAGCCGTGTTCGGTGAGCACCGCCGCTTCGGTTCTGTTGACCATCTTTTTAGTCTACAGTCGTAGGAGAAAAAGTCCAGATCCTGGAGGAACCATGCCGTCGCAACGTATTCGCCCCGCTTCACTCGTGGTTCGCGGCGGTCCCGTGCTCACTTTCGACCCGGCGGGCACCGTCGTGCGGGCGATGGCCGTGCGGGATGACCGGATCGTCGCCGTCGGTGACGTCGCCTTGGATCACATCGGCCCGGAGACCGAGGTGATCGACCTGGCGGGGAGAACCGTTCTGCCCGGCGTCAACGACGCCCACCTGCACGCGACCTGGCTGGGTGCCCGGTGGCCGGACACGCTCATCGGTGGTGCCGGATTCACCGGGGGAGAAGAGAAAACGGTCCGGAACTCCGCCGAACGGCGGGCCGCGATCCTGCGGGCGGGTGATCTTTGCGCCTCGCTCGGCATCACGAGCTACACCGAACCCGGCCTCGGGCCGGGCGAAACCGGGTGTTTCGGCGCCGAGGTACTGGAGGAATACGCGGCGCTGGCCGCGGAAGGGCTTCTGCGCGCGAGGGTGACCGCGCTGCGGTTGTTCGGCCTGCTCGACGGCGCCAGTTCGCTGGCGGACTTCCAGGCCGGGCTGGCGACGCCGTCACCGGCCGCGGATCCGTTGTGGCTCACCGTGCCCGGCGTGAAGATCTTCGCGGACGGCATCCCGCCGATGCGGTCGGCCTGGACGCATCACTGCTACGCCGACGGTTCGCACGGCGCGCTTCTGGTCGACGGGGACGACGATCCGGGCCGCGCGCGGAACCTCACGGCGATGATCCACCTCGCGCACGACGCCGGGATGGTGGTCGCGGTGCACGCCACGGGGGACCGCAGTATCGAGGCCGCGCTCGGTGCGCTCCGCCAAGGCGACCACCTGGTGCACGGCGATCTGGTGACGTCGGATCAGCTGGCGCGGATGGCTTCGGCGGGAGTCGGCCTGACCACGCAGCCCGCGATCGCGGTGGCGATGCGGGGGATGCTGACGGACGCGCTCGGCGCCGAGGTGGGTGCCCGCGCCTGGCCGCTGGCGCAGATGCTGGACTCGGGCGTCCCGCTGACCTTGAGCAGTGACGCGCCGGTGGTCACCCTGGACTGGCGGGTGCACGTCGCCGCGGCCGCCGAGATGCTGGAAGCGTCCGAAATGGACTCGGAGCTGATGGCCCGGCTGCTGCGGTGTTACACGGTCGCGGCCGCCGAGCAGGACGGCTCGGCGGAGTGGAAGGGCTCGCTGACCGTGGGCCGCGTCGCCGACTTCTGCGTGCTGGCCGCGAATCCACTCGAGGTCGCGTTCGCGGACCTGCCGGACGTCGGTGTCGAACTCACCGTGTCCGGCGGCCGCGTCGTGTACTCAGGTGAGCAGTTGCCCGCCGTCGACCTGGAGGCTCACCCCGGTGAGATGGCCGGCGTCGGCGGAGGCGAGGAACAGGACTGACGGCACCACGTCGGCGACGGAAGCGATGGTTCCCAGGGGAATCCTCGCTTCCCACGCCGCGCGGGCGGCGGTGTCCGAAGCGAAACCGGCGGTCATCGGGGTCAGCACCGGGCCGGGGGCGACGGCGTTGACCCGGATGCCGTGTGGCGCCAGTTCGAGCGCGGCCGAGCGGGTGAGCGCCTCGACCGCGGCCTTGGTGGCCTCGTAGTGGCCGAGTCCGGGGGTCGGCTGCCGGGCGCCGATGGAGGTGATGTTGACGATGGCACCCCGGGTCCCGGCCGCCAGCATGTGCGCGCCGACCGCGCGCGTCATCAGGAAGGTGCCGCGGAAATTCACCCGCATGCACAGGTCGAAGACGCCGATGTCCAGTCCCACCAACGGTCCGCCGCCCCCGGCGAGGCCGGCGTTGTTGACCAGGACGTCCACCGCGCCGAACCGTTCGGTGATCAGCGTCAGCGCCGCGTCGACCGAGCCGGGGTCGGAGATGTCGAGTTCCACGTGTTCCGCGCCGAGTTCGCCGGCCAGCTCGTGGGCCGCGCGCGCGTCGACGTCGGCGATGACCACGCGGTCGCCCGCGGACTGGAAGGCTTCGGCGACTCCGCGGCCGATGCCACTGGCACCGCCGGTCACCACTACGAGTCTCTTGTTCATTCTACAATCGTAGACTAAAACTGGTTTCTGTTGCCAGAGAAAGGAAAACTCGTGCACGAGAAGCAGAACGGACTGGGCTTCGCCACTTCGGCCCTGAGCCTGGGATCCTGGAACACCTGGGACCGCATGGAGTTCGACGACGCGGTGCGCCTGATCCGGTACGCGATCGAAGCCGGGGTCACGCTGTTCGACGTCGCCCACTACAACATGGGGCCGCATGCCGAACAGTCACGCACGGACCTCATCTTCGGCGAGGCGGTCCGCGCGGCCGGGATCAAGCGCGACGAGTACCAGCTGTGCGGGAAACTCTGGCTCTGGGACTACCCGAACACCGGCTTCGCCGAGCAGCTCGCGACCTCCTTCGACCGTGTCGGCGTCGACCGTGCGGAAGCCGTCGTCGTCGGCGATTACTTCGAACAGCCGGACATCCCGCGGATCGTCACCGAAGTGGCCGAACAGATCCGGCTCGGCAAGTTCGACGTCTGGGGTGTCAACAACTGGCGGGCCCCGGATCTCGACCGGGCGATCGAGTTCGCCGCCGCCGAAGGACTTCCGGCGCCCCGGTTCGCTCAGCTGAAGTACAGTGTCGCGCGGCGGTCCATGGCGGAAGGTCCGTTCTACGGGCCGCATTTCGAGGCCGGACGGCTGACCTTGCAGGCGTCGGACGTGTTCGAGGGCGGCGTGCTGCTCGGCAAGACGCCAGAGCGGAAGATCGGCGCGGACATGGGTGGGATCCGGGAGTCGATCCGGGACGCCGCCTCGCGGGTCGCCGCGGTGGCCGGGGACTTCGGGGCGAGTCCTTCGCAGCTGTCTCTCGCGTTTTGTCTCGCTTACGAGCCGGTGGCGAACGTGCTGTTCGGGGTGAGCCGGATGACCCAGCTGGAGGACAACCTGGGTGCCGTCGCGCTGGCCGCTTCCCATGGTGCGGAGATCCGGGCGGCCCTGGAGGATCTCTGGCTGGACCGTTCGGTCGCCGCCGATGGCACCTTCTGACGGCGCCGCGAGTGTCATGAGGGGTCCCCATAAGACATTTTTTGTCCTATGGGGACCCCTCATGACATCGGCGCAGGTGTGACCCCCGGACGCGCGCCGAACCAGCGGTAACGCTATGAAAGGTCCTTTCCTTGCAAATTTCGCAAGGAAAGGACCTTTCATAGCGCGCGTCGGGGCAAGTCTCAGGCCAGGAACTCCAAAACGGCCGCCTTGAATTCCGCGCTCCGCAACGCCCCGCCGTGGTCCCCGGGCACCCGCACCAGCGAAGCCCCCGGCACCAGCTCGACCAACGTCTCGATGCCGTGGCTCACCGGATCGTCCACGCCCGCCACGAACCGCGTTGGAACGGAGATCGCACCGGCGACAGGCGCGAAAGGTTCCCCGCGCAGGTCTTCGATGCACCGCGCGAGCGCGGCCGGATTCCGGCCCGGCGTGGTGATCATGTGCGCGATCATCCCCGTCAGCGGATCCGACGGCGCCTTGCCGCCGTCGGCGAACGCCAGCGCCGCCGCGATGTCGACGGCGCCGAACGGTTCGAACGGGCTCACCCCCGCGAGCACGAGCCGCCGCACCGGAGCCTGCGCGGGCAGTTCCCACGAGAGCCGGGCACCCAGCGAGTAACCGACGACGTCCACTTCGGACAGACCCGCGACGAGCGCCGCCAGTTCGGCGGTGATCGCGGTGGCCCCCAGCGAGCCCGACGGAGCCGGGCTGGAGCCGTGCGCGGGCAGATCGGGCACGAGCACCTCACGGCCCGCGGCGGTGAGCGCGGCAGGCCACCCCGTGGTGATCCAGTCGGTGTGCCCGTCGGAGGCGAATCCGTGCACCAGCAGCACAGGCGGTCCCGAGACGGTTTCGGGAGCGAATCGGCGCACGGCCAAGGAAGTAGTGGCAGACAACGGAATCCTTTCTCAGCTGCCGGAGGGACGGCGGGTGCGCAGGCGCTGCATCTCGCTCAGCGTCCGCGCGCGGGCGTCGACGGCGATCCGCAGCGACGATCCGATGAGGTTCAGCAGGAACACGCACACCATGATCGTCACGCCGGGCGCGATCACCAGCCAGGGCGCCTGCACCAGGTACGACCGGCCTTCGGCGATCATGTTGCCCCAGGTCGGGGTCGGGGGAGCGATGCCGAGACCGAGGAAGCTCATCGCCCCGTCGACCAGCATCGCCGCCGCGGACAGGATCACGACCTGCACCAGCGCCAGCGGCAGCACGTTCGGGAACACGTGCACGACCAGGATCTTCCACTTGCTCATCCCCGACACCCGGGCCGCGCCGATGTAGGCCCGGCCGGCGATGCCGAGCACGCGGCTGCGGATGACACGGGCGGTGAACGGCGTGAAGATCACCGTCAGCGCGATCAGCTCGGTCCAGATGCTCGCGCCGAGCGAGATCGCCAGCGCCATCGCGAGGATGATCGCCGGGAACGACATCCAGGCGTCCATCACCCGCATCAGCACCGCGTCGGCCGCCCGGAAGAACCCGCTGATCAGCCCGATCACCAGGCCGGTGAAGGCCGCGCACAGGGTGATCAGGGCCGACAGCCCGAGCGACGCCCGTCCGCCCGAGACCAGCCGGGCGAGCACGTCACGGCCGAACGAATCCGTGCCGAGGAGATGCGCGCCGGACGGCGGCAGCAGCCGGTTCACCGGGTCGGTCGCGCTGACACTGGGCAGGAAGAATGGCAGCACGATCACGGTCAGGACGATCAGCGCCAGCAACGCGGTGGTGATCACCAGCATCCTGTTGCGCCGGAACACCTTGGCCGCGCGACCGGACGGAGGCTTCTCCCGCACCGACGACGTCTTTTCGATCAGTGCCACGCTCACGAGACACGCACCTTCGGGTCGAGCAGCGCGTACGACAGGTCCACCAGCAGGTTGACCAGTACGAACAGCACCGCGACGAACAGCGTCACCCCCTGGATCAGCGGGAAGTCGCGAGTGGACACCGCGCCCATCAGCAGATGGCCCAGCCCGGGCACGACGAAGATGGATTCGATGATCACGATCCCGCCGACCAGCATGGCGAAGTTGCTGCCCAGCTGGGTGATCAGCGGCATGAGCGCGTTCGGCAGGACATGTTTGGTCATGACCTGCCGCTCGGACAGCCCCTTGACCCGTGCGGTGCGCAGGTACGCCAGGGGCAGTTCGCCGAGCAGGCTTTCGCGCAGGGTGAGCACGAACAACGCGGTCTGCCCGATGACCAGCACGGTCAGCGGCAGCACCAGCGCGGGCACCGCCGTCGCCGGATCGGTGAACAGGTTTTCGTAGCCGCTGGACGGGAACCAGCGCAGCGTCACCGAAAACACCAGCACGAGCATCAGGGAGATCCAGAAGTCCGGCATCGCCATGCCGAGCGCCGAGAGCCGGTCCAGCGCGCGGGCCACCGGGTTGCGCGGCGACACCGCCTGCCAGGAGGTGATCGCGACCGAGAGGAAGAAGCTGATCACCGTGGACAGCACGGCCAGGGTCAGCGTCGGCAGGATGTGGTCGGCGACCACGCCCAGCACCGGCGCGTGATAGGTGATCGACGTGCCGAAGTCGCCGTGCAGCACGTTCCCGGCCCAGCTGAGGTACTGCTCCCACAAGGGGCCGTTCAGTCCCATGCTCTCCCGCAGTGCGTCCACATCGGACGGTCGCGCGGTCGGGCCGAGGATGGCCTGCGCCGGGTCGCCGGGGATCAGCCGGATGACGAAGAACATCATCGTCCCGACGATCACCAGGATGATCACCAGATCGCGCAGCCGGCGCAGCAGGAGACCGGTCATGACGCCAGCCAGGTGTTCCAGAAGACGCGGTAGAAGTCGCCGTAGCCCTTGAGCTTGGGGGAGTAGGCCGCGTACAGCCTGGACTGGCTCAGGGTGATCACCGACAGCTGCTTCCAGGTGAACGCCTGCAGCTTGTCCACCACCGCCTTCGCCTGCTCAGGCGTCGTCGAGGCGTTGAACTCCGCCATCAGCCCGTCCAGCTCGGGCGAGGTCGAACCGTTGAGCGTGCCCAGGGTGAGGGCGGGCATCTGCGCGGGCGAGGTCAGCGCCGAGTCGAAGAACAGCGTGGTGATGTCCCAGCCGCCCGGTTCCTTGGTCAGCGTGCCCAGCATGGTCGCGAAGTCGAACGTGTCGATCTTGGTGTTGATGCCGATCTTCGACAGGCTGTCCTGGATCAGCACGGCCCACTTGCCGAACTCCGGGTACGAGTTCGTGGTGACGATGCGGATCGTCGCCCCGGCGGTGATCCCGGCCTCGGCGAGCAGCTGCTTGGCCTTCTCCGGGTCGTGCTTCTTGTAGACCTCTTCGCCCGCGGTGGAATAGAACTGCTTGTTGTCCGGGGAGGCGAAGGCGCCGGTCTCGAGGGTGAGGTCCTTGCTGCCGCCGGTCGCCGCGTTGATCGCGGGCTTGTCCAGGATCAGGTTCAGCGCCTCGCGGGCCCGGGGGTCGGCGAACTTCGAACCGGTGTTGAAGTTCGGGATCACCACGTTGTCGTTGCCGCCGGGCAGGTTGTGCACGACCACGGCCGGGTTGTTCCGCAGCGTCTCGTACTGGTCGTTCGTGGGCATGATGTGGTCCCACTGCCCGGTCTGGAGGCCGTTGATCAGCGCGTCCTGGTCGGAGACCACCTTGTAGGTCACGGTGTCCAGGTACGCGTGCTTGGCGCCCGCCTGCCCGCCCCAGTCCTCTTCGGACCGGGACTTGTAGCCGGAGTACTTTTCCAGCACCAGTTCACGGCCGATGTCCCAGCTCTTGAGCTTGTACGGCCCGGTGCCGATCGCCTTGTCCTGGGCGAAACCGGTCGCCGGGGCACCGGCGAGGTTCTTCGCCTCGTAGATCTCCGTGCCCGCGCCGGCGAGCTCGTTGATCAGCGGGTACCGCGGCTGCTTGAGCTTGATGATCACCGTCGCCGGGTCGGCAGGCGTGATCGCCTCGATGTCCGGGGTGACCAGCTGGCCGGTGCGGTGGACCTGCTGCCACCGCTTCAGGCTCGCCACGACGTCCTCGGACGTCAGCGGGTTGCCGTCGTGGAAGGTGACTCCCTGGCGCAGCTTGAAGGTGTAGGTGAGCCTGTCCGGGCTGGTGGTGTAGTCCTCGACCAGCATGGGCCGGGAGGTGAAGCTCCGGTCCACCTCGAACAGCTTCTCGTACATCATGTTGCCGATGTGCGCGGTCACCTGGCCGGGGTTCGCGACCATGTCGAGGGACTGCGGGTCGGTGGGCACGGCGACGTTGAGGTTGCCGCCGGGCTTCGGGGGCCCGTCCGCGGCTCCGCCACCGCCCGCCTGCCCTCCCATACACGAGCTGAGCAGCAGGACGGTCGCCAAGCCGAGGGCGGCCGAGGTCAGGGTTCGTCTCATGGGTTCCGCACTCCAGTGTGAGGGTGGGCGGGCAGTTCGGGGTTCGCCGCGAGGAGGCGGCGGGTGTATTCGTGCCGGGCGTGAAGCCGGATCTCGTCCGGGTCGCCGATTTCGATCAATTCGCCCCGGTACATGACGCCGACGCGGTCGGCGACCGAGAGCACGAGGCTGAGGTTGTGCGTGATGAACAGGAAACTGAGCGCGCGAGTGCGCCGCAGTTCGAGCAGCAGGTTCATCACCTGGCCCTGCACCGAGACGTCGAGCGCGGAGGTGGGCTCGTCGGCGACGATGAGGTCGGGTTCCGCCGCGATCGCGCGGGCGATCGAGACGCGCTGGCGCTGACCGCCGGACAGCTGCGACGGCAGCTTCTTCGCCGTGTCCGAGGGGAGACCGACCTCGTCGATCAGTTCGGTGACCCGGCGGTCCAGTTCGGCGCCGCGGAGGCCGGTGAGCTCCCGCAGCGGTTCGGCGATGATCCGGGCGGCGGTGTGCCGGGGATCGAGCGAACTCTGCGGATCCTGGAAGATCAGCTGCGCGCGGCGGCGGAACGCGCGCTCGTCGCCGTCGAGCCCGGCCGAGGTGCAGCGGTGCTCACCGAAGGCGATGGTGCCCGAAGTGGGCGGTTCCAGCGCGCTCACCAGGCGGCCGAGCGTGGTCTTGCCCGAACCGGATTCCCCGACCAGGCCGAAGAACTCGCCGGGCGCGATCTCCAGCGAGACGTCCTTGACCGCGTGCACCTCGGGTTCGCGGTTCAAGGAGAACCGGCCGCGCCGTCCGTACACTTTGGACACGGAGTCGATGACGAGCGCGGTGCCCTCGCCGGCGTTCTCCGCCTTCGCGCGGTTGAGCGTCCTGGTCTCGGTCGCGACCGCCGAATCGCCGTTCATCGCGGCTTCGAGCAGCGCCTCGGAGATGGTGGGGAAGCCGTCGCGCCTGCTCACCCCGAGCTTCGGGACACAGTCGAGCAACGCCTTGGTGTAGGGATGCTTCGGCGCGTGCAGAATGTCCTCTTTGGACCCGAGTTCGACCAGTTCGCCGCGGTACATCACCGCGATCCGGTCGGCCACCTGCGCGGCCACGCCCATGTCGTGCGTGATGAAGACGCACGCGGTGCCGTGGTCGCGGCGGACGCGGTCGAACAGGGTGAGGATCTCCGCCTGCGTGGTCACGTCCAAGGCCGTCGTCGGCTCGTCGGCGATCAGCAGGCTCGGGTCGGCCATCAGCGCCAGCGCGATCATCACGCGCTGCTGCATCCCACCCGACATCTGGTGCGGGTACAGGGAAAGCACCCGGTCGGTGTCGGTGAGGCCGACCTCCTTCAACAGGCCGCGTGCTTTCGCCTCGGCCTCGCGGTGCAACGGAGTGCCTTTGCGCGCGGCCTGGCGCGGCAGGGAACCGGGCTTGCGGTAGGCCTCGATCAGCTGCTTGCCGACCCGTTGACTCGGATTGAGCGAATCCAATGCCTCCTGGAAGATCATCCCGATCCGCGGCCCGCGGTAGGAGCGCATCTCGTCGGCGGAGAGGCGTGTGACGTCCACGCCGTCGACGGTGATCTCACCGCGGGTGAACACCGGTGCGACGAACTCCAGTAACCGGATGATCGACAAGGCCGTCACCGTTTTACCGCTGCCGGATTCGCCGACCACGCAGAGTGTCCGGCCTTGTTCGAGGTCGAACGAAAGTTCTCGCACCAGTTCGCGTTCGGTTTCGTCGGCGATGACGCCGACGGTCAGTTCTCGTAATTCGAGCAGGGTCATGAATCCCCTTTCCCGTGCCCGCCCGAAGCGGACCGCACTGCCGGGGAACGGGCCTCCGGCGGGGGTAGTTCTACGCATGTTGACACTGGGCGGGGGTGCTGTCAATGGGTATATTCTACGAATGTAGGAAGTTGATATCCGGCAGGTTTTTCCTGGTGGTGGGCGAAAACTTGCACTGGATTCTTTTGTCTACGTCTGTAGACTCTCGCTCGAAACGAGCTAAGGAGGGCACCCGTGAGCGGGTCGACCAAGACTGCCGGTCCCGAGCGGATCGTGGACATCGCCGTGGGCTACATGGCGGCCAAGCAACTCTTCGCGGCGAGCCGGATCGGCCTGTTCACCGCGCTCGCCGACGGGCCGCTGACGGCGGCCGAGCTGGCGGAGAAGACCGGCAAACCGGAGAAGATCACCCGGATCCTCGGTGACGCCATGTCATCGCTCGGTCTCCTGTCCCGTGTGGACGGACGGTACGAGGCGGCCGCGGACGCGGCGGAGTACCTCGGCGGTGGTGAACTGGACCTCGCGCCGTTCCTGACGTTCCTGGACTCGATCAGCTACCCCCATTGGTTGCAGTTCGGCCACACCGCCGACACCGGCGAACCCGGCAAACTGGAGATGGACGACGCGCGCTGGGGCACGTTCATGAACGGCGTGATGACCTACAACGCCCTGCACGCCAAGATGCTGGCCGGCGCGTTCGATTTCGGCTCCCATCGAAAGCTTCTCGACCTCGGCGGGCTTTCGAGCGCGTTCGCGGTCGAAGCGATGAAGGCCAACGAAGAGCTGCACACCACGTTCGTCTTCGACCCGGGCTTCACCGAGTCGGTGACCACCGCGGCGGCGCTGGCGGGTCTCGCCGACCGTGCGACCGTGGTCGGGGCGGAGACGCCCACCGCGCGTCCCGAAGGCGAGTTCGACCTGGTGATGGTCAACCACGTCGTCCACCGTTTCGACGCGAAACAGAACGCGGAGATCCTCCGCAACGCCCGCGCGGCCGCGGCGCCCGGGTCCACCCTGCTTCTGCTCGATTTCTTCCTCGACGACGACGCGGTCCAGCGGCCGATCGACGCGCTGCACGCGGGGGAGTACCTGGTGATCGACGGGACGGTCGTCTACCCGGAGGCGGAGGTTCGGGAATGGCTGACCGACGCGGGCTGGCGGGTCATCGACCGGCTCGCGCTGCCGGGCAGCCCCCGGGTGCTCGTCGCGGAAGCGGTGTGACGGTGACCCTCGATCCCGCGGTCAAGGAACTCCTGGCCCGCAGTGCGCCGTCCGAGGCCCCCGCCGGGCCGCTGACGGCTCCCGAGCTGCGAGCCGCCTTCGCCGCTTCGTGGCGACGTCCCGACACGGTCGAAGAGGTCGCCTCGGTGACCGACCACGTCCTGCCCTCCGGTGTGCGCGTGCGGGTCTACCTGCCCGACGTCGCCACGCCGGTGCCCGCGTTCGTCTGGATCCACGGCGGTGGCTGGACGATCGGCTCGATCGACGAGAACGAGGTCGCCTCGCGGGCGGTGTGCAACGCCGCCGAGGTCGCCGTCGTCGCGGTGGACTACCGGCTCGCGCCGGAGCACCCGTACCCGGCTGCCCCGGTCGACTGCTACACCGTCGTCGAATGGCTCGCCGCGGGCGGCGCCGGTCCCGCGGTGGACGGGGCGCGGATCGCGGTGGGCGGGGAAAGCGCCGGAGGCAACCTGTCGACGGTGGTCTCGATGATGTCCCGCGATCGGAACGGGCCGCCGCTGGCCGCGCAGGTGCTGATCTGCCCGGTCTACGGCCACCCGGACGACGGCTTCCGGTCCTATGTGGACTACGCCGAGGGCTACGGCATGACGGCCGGGGCGATGCGGTTCTTCTTCGAGCAGTACGTGTCGGACCCGGCGCAGCTGAACGACCCGTATCTGCTGCCGCTGCGTGCCGACGACCTGACCGGGCTCCCGCCGGCGCTGGTCCTGACGGCCGAGTACGACGTCCTGCGGGACGAGGGGGAGGAGTTCGCGCGGCGCCTGACCGACGCGGGGACGAAGGTGGAGATGACGCGGTATTCGGGGCAGATCCACGGGTTCTACGGTCTGTACACGGACCTGCCCGCTTCGCCGCGCTCGCACAAGCACGTGGCGAGCTTCCTGACGCGGGTGTTCGACCGCCGCGTTTAGTCCTCTGAATGCGGTCCCTTCCCCGCTTCAAATGCGAGGAAGGGACCCTCGGGACGCCAACGCCGTGCACGCACACCGATCTCGCGTGATCAGAGCCGTAACTCACGTGCTTGGAGCCGTAACTCGCGTGTTTAAAGCCGTAACTCGCGAGTTCCGTCTCCAAGCACGTGAGTTACGGCTTTAAACACGCGAGATCGGTCTCTGAGCACGGGAGGTCCGTCTTTGATCACGCGAGTCGCGCCTGCGGGGTCGGCGACCTGCCGCGGCTAGTCACTTGAATGCGAGAAAGGCCTTCAGGGACGTCAGGGGCGGGTGAGGCGCGCGAAGAACGACTCCAGATGCTGCCCCTGCAAAGCGATCGTCGAGAACTCCCCGGCGACCAGGCTCATCACGTTGGCCCCGGCGTTGATCAGCACGACCTCGTCGACCAACTGCTCGTCGGGGGTCTCGCAGACGATGTCGCCGTCCTCCCGGCCCTCGGTGAGGTACCGGTGCAGCAGACCCCGCCACGAGCGGATGTGCTCGAGGTACTTGTCCTGCAATTTCGGGTTGGTCAGCGACAGCTGCCAGAAGGTGAGCAGGACGCGCCCCGCGGCGATGCGGTCCTCGTCGATCGGCATCGACGAGACGCACAGCTCGCGGAGCGCTGTCAGGCCTCGCAGTTCGTCCAGCTCCACGTACTCGCGCATCATGCCGAGCGCACGTTCGTAGGTGGCCTGGATGATGTCTTCCTTGCTCGGGAAGTACAGCTTGAGCGCGCCGTTGGCGAAGCCGGCGGCCGCCGCGATCTCGCGCATGGTGGCGGCCTCGATCCCGCCCTGGGTGATCAAATCCCAGGTGACGTCGACGATGTGGCTGCGCCGCTCGTCGTGGTCGATGATCTTCGGCATCGGCAGACCTCCCGCACTGGTTCTTCTACCAGTGTAGGAGATCAGGCGCGCTGATACACGCGGTGCCCGGCGAACCACGTTTGTGTCACCTTTGTCTTGACGAGCGCAGACGGATCGGTTTTGAACGGATCGCGGTCCAATACGACGAAATCAGCCGACTTCCCGGGAACCAGCGAGCCCGTGACGTCGCCCAGTCCCATCGCGCGGGCGGCGGCGAGGGTGAAGACCTCGACGGCCTCGGCCAGGGTGATCGCCTGCTCCGGCCACAGCGCCCCTGGGAACGTGCCGGTCGGATCCTGCCGGGTGACGAGGCCGTGGATGCCCTCCCACGCGTTCGGCGACTCGCTGACCGGCCAGTCCGAACCGCCCGCGACCAGCGCGCCCTCGTCCAGCAGCGACCGGTTCGGCTGCATCCGCCCGGCCCGCTCACCGGGCAATACTTCGGCGATGGCCGCCGGGATGACCCCGGGGACCCACAGGAACGGCGAGATGTCAGCGGCGACACCCAGCGATGCGAAGCGCGGAAGGTCGTCGGGGTGGACGAACTGCCCGTGTGCGACCTGGAACCGCGCGTCGCTGAATCCTTCGGCGCGGATCTTCTCGACCGCGTCCAGTGTGGCGCGCACCGACGCGTCCCCCGTGCAGTGCACCTTGGCCGACAGCCCGGCCGCGGCCGCGGTACGCAGCCAGCCCGTGAGCTCGTCGCCCGGCATGGTGGTGGCGCCGTGGTGACAGGCGCCGTGCGCGGCGTCCGGCAGGTACGGCTCCAGGAAGGCGGCGGTGCGCGTCGGCGGGACTCCGTCGAGGAAGATCTTCACGAAGTCGGGCCGGTGGTGCTCGCTCCGGTACTGCCCGGCGACCTCCAGCAACGGCGCGCCGATCGGGTCGAAGCCGAAGATCGGGTCGTTGATCAGCAGCGACGACACGACCCAGGCGTGCAGTTCGCCCGCGTCGTCGAGCGACTTCAGCGCGCCGAGGATATCGGCGGAGACGCCGGCGTCCTGGAACGCGGTGACCCCATACGAGTGCAGTGTGCCGATACCGTGCCGCGAAGCCGCCACGTGCTGCTCGGCGGTGAGCTTCCGCGTCTCGCTGAGCGCCCGCTCGACGGCGACACCCGCCGCCTCGAGCAGGACACCGACGGGCTCGCCGGTCGACGGGTCGCGGACGATCTCCCCGCCCGCCGGGTCGGCTGTCGAGGTGGCGACGCCCGCGAGTTCCAAGGCCCGGCTGCTCACCCAGCGGTTGTGCCTGCTGTCGTCCGAAAGCATGACCGGACGCCCGCCCGCGGCCTCGTCGAGCGCGTGCCGGGCCGAAGTCCGCGAAAGGGTACTGACCAGTGTGGACGCCCAGGCGCCACCGACGACCCATTCGTCCGGTCCGAGCGCGGCGGCGTGCGAGCGGACCGCGGCGAGGATGTCGTCCAAGCCAGCGTCGAGGCCGAAGGTCAGCTCGAACAGGGCCGCGCGCCCGGCGAGGGCGTGGTGGTTGTGCACGTCGACCAGGCCAGGCATCACGAAGGCGCCGTCGAGGTCGACGACCTCGGTGTTCGGCCCGCGTTCGATGTCCTCCAGGGACAGCACCCGGCCGTCCTTGATCGCCAGTGACGACGCCCAGGGCCGGGCACCGTCCACTGTGTACACCGTGGCGTTGGTGAGGATGAGGTCGGCGGTCAAGGCTCAGCTCCCGGCGGGGTCGTAAGCCTCGGGGTGCACGGTGGTGCTCAGCAGCTTGCCGTGCGCGCCGAAGGTGAAGTGGGTCGGAGTGCTCCCGGTGGCGTCCAGTCCGAAAAGGACACCGTGTGAGCGCAGCCGCTTGGCGTCACGGTGATCGGCGACGGTCACCGACGCGCACGGGATGACCTTCTCCCGCCAGGCGAAGACGTAGATGCCGGGACGCAGTTCGTAGACCGAGTTCTCGTCGGTGTCGGCGAGCCCCCTCTCCGGTCCGGCCAGGCACTGCCACGTGTACCAGTGCGGGCTGAGGTAGACGTGCTCGTAGGCGTGCTCCGTGCTGTACACCCACAGCACCCGGCGCCCGACCAGCGACGTGGTCGGGGCCAGTGACTCGCCGCTCGGCTCGATCCCGCCGATCGTGGCGGCCACGAACTGCTGCGTGACCCGGGGCGAGGTGTCACCGATCTTGCTCAGCACGAGCAGCGCGCGGCCGCGGCGCAGGTCGAGCAGGAGGGTGAACGCCTCTTCCTGCCGTGCCTGCGGGTGGAACTGGACGTAGTACAGGTCGTCGTCGACCAGGAACGTCTCGCAGCGGTCGGTGCCGGTGCCGTGGTAGGTCCATTCGATCCGGGTGCCGGAGAAACCCGCGGTGAACGTGGTGCCGTCTTCGCAGGCGAGTTCGAAGGTGCGGCCGTGCAGGTCGCCGACCGTGGGGGCCTTGTTCGCGTCGAAACCGGGGGCGAGACCGTCCAGCGGCAGCCAGGTGGACGTGTCGGACAGGGTCAGTTCGGGCATCGGGGCAGTCCTAGTGATCGTGGGCGGAACAGTGCTCGTCGGCAGCGCCGGAAGGCAGGTCGAGGGCCGGATTGCGGTCCAGGAAGCCATAGGGGCGCAAGGAGAAACCGGAGTAGTCGACCGGCATGACCGGCCAGTCCTCCGGGCGCGGGATGTGGGTCGGGCCGAAGACGTGCCACAGCACGAGATCGGTGTCGGTCAGGTCCCGGTCGGCGGCGGTCCACGCGGGCAGGCCCGCGCCACCGGGATGGGCGTTCGGCCGTTCGCCCGCCGGGTAGCGCTCGTCGGCGCGGTACGGCGTCGCCCACAGGTGACGGGTGGCGAACGTCGCCCGCTGGTGGACGGTCGATTCCGGCTGCGCCATCAGGGTCGCGGACGGCCGGGGGACCAGTTGGTACGCCGTGGGGGTGCCGAGCCGGTTGGTCCGTTCCGCGCTGCGGATCTCCCAGACCCGGGCCTTGGCCGGATCCGCGTGCCGCCGGGCCTCCAGCTCCGACCGCAGCGGGGTCTCCTTCCAGGTGAAAGCGTTCCCGTACGGGTTCTGCTCGCCCATCGGCACCCGTTCGACGTCGATCTCGACGAGCGAGTTGCGTTCGCCGTCGATCGCCACGTCCAGTCGCGCGCAGAAGAGGTGCTGGTGCACCGGCGCGAACAGGCCGGGCGCGATCTCGTTGGCGTGCGGGTGTTTCGTGCCCGTGTGCGCGGCGCCGGCGAACACGATGCCGGTGGCCTTCGCCTCCAGCTCCACGGTGCCGTCGAGATAGAGGTACCAGAAGAACCCGTAGTCGTAGTTGCCGATGGTGGAGATCGACGAGATCACCAGCCGCCGCGACCGGCGGACCTCGGCGCGGCCGTCGAGATCCGTGTGCTTCCACAGGATCCCGTAGTCCTCCTCGTGCATGCAGATCGCGCGCGGGATCTCGACCGGATGGCCGTGGTCGTCGGCGACGTACGCGGGGAAGTAGTGGATGACGCCGAGACAGTCGCAGCCCAGCCGCAGGTCGTTGGCGTTCTTGCCGAGCAGGTACTCGCCCGCGTCGAAGTAGCTGATCCAGAACCGGCCGGGCGCGGTGTCCCCGTACGGCACCACCATCTCCGGTACCGACGCACGGTGCAGCACCGACCGGTCCTGAAAGCTGATCTGGTGCAGCGTCAGTCCTTCGCGGGCGTTGAAGCCGACGCGGAGTTTCCAGCCTTCCCAGGTGACCTCGTTGCCGTCGACGACGAAACTCGGCCCCTCGGGCTGAGTGATCTCGATCGGCTTGAGCGTTGTGCGGGCAGGCACGTCGCCGTAGCGGCCGTGTTCCGGCGGGACGGGCACGTCGCCCACGTCCTCGACCCTGATGACCCGCTGTTCGGTCAAGTTGATGTGCACGATCAGGCCCTCGACTGGATGTGCCCACGGGCTGTCGGACTCGTCGTCGCGCAGGAACGTCAGCGAGCGGATGACGCGGCCGGTCTCGTCGGGCCTGCCGAAGAAGCCGGGCGCCAGGGGAGCGCAGAAAGCGTGCTCGATCCGGTCGGAGAGCCCGCGGCGGTCCATCGCGGCCCGCCATTCCGGCGACGCCTTGGTGATGGACGCGGCGAGGTCGTACTCCTCGAACAGGTACGCGGGCTGGCCGTCGCCGCAGTCCTCAGTGGAGACCACTTCGCGTTTAGTCAGCGAAACGACCACGTCGCGAGCGTGCCCGGTCGCAGTGTCCAGCAGCGTGTACTGGACCCGGCGATCGGGGGCGGCGTCGCCCTTGTCCGGCTCCACGGGCAGTACCGCCGGAAACCGCGTGGTCGCGGTCAACTGGCCCTCGTCGGCCAGGATCGCGCGGCCTGCGGTGAGTTCGTCGGCGGTCAACGGGTCGAGCGGATGCGGCCTGGTCATGCTTCGCAGTCTTGCCTCTCCACCCCTTCCTGAAAAGACCGCGTGGCCGTCGTGCGGCTGCCGACAAGAAGGATGCACTGACGGCCAACCCCCGTGAGAGGCCCGGACCGCAGGATGGCGCCATGGGACTGGAGCTCGCGGGCAAGGCCGTGCTGGTGACCGGCGCGGCATCCGGGATCGGTCTTGCCTGCGTCCAGGCGTTCTTGGCCGAGGGCGCGCGGGTCGGCGCCCTCGACCGGGTACCGGTGCCCACCCTCGCGGACGGTCTCCTGGCGGTTCACGCCGACGTGACGGACGAGCCGTCCGTGGCCGCCGCTGTCGACGCCGTGGCAGGCCGGTTCGGCGGGCTCGACGTCGTGGTCGGCTGCGCCGGGGTCTCCGGCCCGGTGGGGACACCGGTCACCGAAACCTCGGCGGAGGACTTCGCCGCGCTGATGGCGGTCAACGTCACCGGCCAGTTCCTGCTGGTCAAACACGCCGCGTTGTGGCTCACCGCGTCGAACGGCTCGGTCGTGCTGCTGGCCAGCGACTCGGCTTTCACCAGTGCTCCCGGCATGGTGCCCTACTGCGCTTCGAAAGGCGCCGTGGTGGCGATGACCAGGGCGCTCGCGGTGGATCTCCCCGGTGTCCGGGTGAACTGCGTCTGCCCGTCGGTGGTCGACACCCCGATGGCGCGCGGCGATCTGGGCGAGGTGCTCGACGATCCCGCGTTCCCGGTGCAGGCTCCCGAGGAAGTCGCCTGGCAGGTGCTCCATCTCGCGTCCGCGCGTTCGCGGACGGTCAACGGCCAGGCCGTGCTCGCCGACTTCGGCGTCTCGGCCCGCTCGGGTTTCCCCGCTTAGAAAGGACTCCGCAAGTGAAGAAGGTTGTCGCGATCACGGGTGGCGGTACCGGTATCGGTGCCGCGGTCGCCCGCCGGTACGCCGACGAGGGCGCCCAGGTGGTGGTGCTCGGACGACGGGTCGAACCGTTGGAGAAGGTGGCCGCCGAAACCGGCGCGCACGTCATCGCTTGCGACGCCAGCGATCGCGAAGCCGCCGAGGGCGCGGCGGCGGAGATCGTCGGCAAGTTCGGCAGGATCGACGTCGTGGTGGCCAACGCCGGCGGGCACGGCCTGTCCTCGGTGGTCGACACCGGCGACGAGGAATGGGAACTGGCCCTGCGGTCGAACCTGTCCAGCGCCTTCGTGTTCTGCCGGGCCACCCTGCCCACGCTGGTCGAAACCGGCGGCCAGGTCGTCATCGTGTCGTCGCTGGCCGGGCTGTTCGCCGGGCCGAACGTCGCCGGTTACACCGTCGCGAAGCACGCGCTGATCGGGCTGACCCGCTCGATCGCCCGCGACTACGGGCCCAAGGGCGTCCGCGCGAACGCGGTCTGTCCCGGCTGGGTGCGCACCCCGATGGCGGACGGCGAGATGGACCAGTTCGCCGAGGCCGCGGGCTTCGACGGCGGTCACGACGAGGGCTACCGCCGCGTCACCGCCGAGGTCCCGCTGCGCCGTCCCGCCGAGCCGGAGGAGATCGCGTCGATCGTGCGGTTCCTGGGGTCCTCGGAGTCGTCGTACATCACCGGCGCGGTGATCGTCGCCGATGGCGGCGCGCACGCCGTCGACCTGCCGACGCTGGCCTTCGAACGCGCGGGCATGGGTTCTTAAGCAGCCAAGTACATGATGGCCCCCTTCCTTGCGTCTAGCGCAAGGAAGG
>NZ_JBHXJK010000046.1:0-64229 GCF_042723255.1 Amycolatopsis thailandensis | reverse complement strand
CCTTCCTTGCGCTAGGCGCAAGGAAGGGGGCCATCATGTACTTGAGCCGCGGGCAGGAGCGGCGGTGACCGTTCGGTCAGGGTGGTCGCAAGCAGCGACACCTTTGCCTTACCCCTCAAGAGAACACGACTTACCACTCACGAGGTCTGCAGCGCCCGCAGCTCCGCCGCCATCGCCGCCGAGTCGTGGTGCGGCCCGCACCCCTCCACCAGGATCAGGTCACCGGGGATGTGGTCCGCCCGCAGACGCAGGATCTCCTGGTAGGCGGGCGACGCGTACCACTCGCGGGCCACGGCCATGCTCGGGAAACCGATCATCACGAGCGCGCCCGGCCACTCCCCTTCGAGGACCTCGACCTCGGCCCCGTGCACGAGGAACTTGCCGCCGAAGGGGTCGAGCGTGGCCTGGATCCGCTCCAGGTACTCGAGGACCTCTTCGGTCGGAGCGCCGGTGGGGCGAAGGTGGGCGATGCCGTACGCGGTCATGATGTCCTCCCAGGTTTGTCGTCCTGGAAGGAATCCTGACCGAACGAACGCGTGGCGTCGATTACCCGGGAGGTAAAGCTCAGAACTCCGCGACGGCGGCGAGCGCCTCGGGAAGGGTGAACGCGCCGGCGTAGAGCGCCTTGCCGACGATGGAGCCTTCGACACCGTCGCGGGCCAGCACGGCCAGCGCGCGGAGATCGTCCACACTGGACACGCCGCCGGAGGCGATGACCGGCGCGTCGGTGCGGGCGGCGACCTCGCGGAGCAGGTCGATGTTCGGGCCCTGGAGGGTGCCGTCCTTGCTCACGTCGGTGACGACGTAGCGCTGCGCGCCGTCGCGGTCGAGCCGGTCGAGGACCTCCCAGAGGTCACCGCCGTCCTGTGTCCAGCCGCGGGCGGACAGCCGGTGCCCGGCCTCGGTGATCCGCACGTCCAGCCCGATGGCGACGCGGTCGCCGTAGGAGGAGACGACCTTCGCGGTCCACTCCGGGTCCTCCAGCGCGGCGGTGCCGAGGTTGACCCGGCGGGCGCCGGTGGCCAGCGCGGCCTCCAGGGAAGCGTCGTCGCGGATGCCGCCGGACAGTTCCACCTGGACGTCGAGCCTCGCGACGACGTCGGCGAGCAGTTCGCGGTTGGAGCCCTTGCCGAAGGCGGCGTCGAGGTCCACCAGATGGATCCACTCCGCCCCGTCGCGCTGCCAGGCGAGCGCCGCCTCCAGCGGGCTGCCATAGGAGGTTTCGGTGCCGGCCTCGCCCTGGACGAGTCGCACGGCCTGGCCATCGGCCACATCAACGGCGGGAAGGAGCGTGAAAGTCACGCGCCCACTCTAAGCGAGGGTCTCGATCCAGTTGCGCAGCAGGTGGGCCCCGGCGTCCCCGGACTTCTCCGGGTGGAACTGCGTCGCCCACAGCGGGCCGTTCTCGACGGCGGCGACGAAGTCCTGGCCGTGGTTCGCCCAGGTCACCTTGGGTTGCTGCCCGGCGAGGCCGGAGTCCAGTTCCCAGGTCCGCGCGGCGTAGGAGTGCACGAAATAGAACCGCGTGTCCGCGTCGAGCCCGGCGAACAGCTGTGAGTCCGCGGGCGCGCGAACGGTGTTCCAGCCCATGTGGGGCAGGACGTCGGCCTCCAGTTTGTCGACCGTGCCCGGCCACTCACCGGCGCCCTCGGCCTCCACGCCGTGCTCGACACCGCGTTCGAACAGGATCTGCATGCCGACACAGATTCCCAGCACGGGACGGCCGCCGGCGAGGCGTTTGCCGATGATCTTCTCCCCCGACACCGACCGCAGCCCCTCCATGCAGGCCGAGAAGGCGCCGACACCGGGGACGACCAGGCCGTCGGCCTCCAGCGCGGCATGGGGGTCGGCGGTGACCTCGACATTGGCGCCGGCGCGCTCGACGGCGCGTTCGGCGGACCGGAGGTTGCCGGACCCGTAGTCCAGGATCACCACGCGAGGAGTAGCCACGCGCCCAGGTTAGCGGACCGGATTTTCTGCGGATTCCCTGTTTCGACCTTCACTCGACTGGGTATTAAGGCCTCCGAGTGAAAGGCCGGCGCAGGACCGCCCTGCACTTCTGGAGGAACAATGCAGGACGCGGACGAGCTGACTTGCCTGCTCGACGCCTGGCGCGAGGACATCGACAGCGTGCCTTTCCCTACCTTCGCGGAGCTGCTGATCCCGAAGCAGAAGCAGCGCTCCGCCCCCAGCGTGGCGGTCTCGGCATCGGTTCAGGTGACGAAGACCACGGGATGGCGCGATCGCTGACACTCGACTCCGGTCCGGTGTGTGGTTTTCTTCTTGGAGCCACGCCTCACCGAGCCGACCAGGAGTGACCGCATGAGCAGCAGCCCGGATCCGCGCGACTTCCTCGATCTCGACGCCGAGCTCTCCGCCGAGGACCGGGCCATCCGTGACGCCGTGCGTTCCTACGCGCAGGACCAGCTCCTGCCGAACATCGCCGATTGGTACGAATCGGGCGCCCTGCCCGCCGCCGAACTCGCCAAGGGATTCGGGCAGCTCGGACTGCTCGGCATGCACCTGGAAGGGTACGGCTGCGCCGGGACCAGCGCCGTCGCCTACGGCATCGCCTGCCGCGAACTGGAGGCCGTCGACTCCGGGCTGCGCAGCTTCGTCTCGGTGCAGGGTTCGCTGGCGATGTACGCGATCCACAAATGGGGCACCGAGGAGCAGAAGCAGGAGTGGCTGCCCAGGATGGCCGCCGGTGAGGCGCTCGGCTGCTTCGGGCTGACCGAACCGGACGCCGGCAGCGACCCCGGCGGGATGCGGACCCGCGCGGTGCGCGACGGCTCGGACTGGGTGCTGAGCGGCACGAAGATGTGGATCACCAACGGAACCGTGGCCGACGTCGCGGTCGTCTGGGCACAGACCGACGAGGGCGTGCGCGGCTTCGTCGTCCCGACGAACACACCGGGCTTCACCGCGAACGAGGTCAAGCACAAGCTGTCCCTGCGGGCCTCGCTGACGGCGGAACTCGTGCTCGATGGCGTGCGCCTGCCGGAGGCGGCGGCGTTCCCCGAGGTCCGGGGGCTGCGCGGGCCCCTGTCCTGCCTGAACGAAGCCCGGTACGGGATCCTGTTCGGCGTCGTCGGCGCCGCTCGCTCCTGCTACGAAACCGCGCTGGAGTACACGCTGAGCCGGGAACAGTTCGGCAAGCCGCTGGCCGGGTTCCAGCTCACCCAGCGCAAGCTCGCCGACCTCGTCGTCGAGGTCAACCGCGCGGGCCTGGTCGCGCTGCGGATCGGACGGCTCAAGGACGCCGGGACGCTGCACCACAACCACGTCAGCTTCGGCAAGCTCGCCAACGTCCGCTCCGCGCTGGAGGTCGCCCGGACAGCGCGTGCCATGCTCGGCGCCAACGGGATCTCGCTGGAGTACCCGGTGATGCGGCACATGTCGAACCTCGAAACCGTGCTGACCTACGAAGGCACCGAAGAGATGCACGCGCTCTCGCTCGGCCAGTCGGTCACCGGGATCGCCGCCTTCCGCTGAGCCCACCGAAACTGTCGGTGCGGGCCTCTAGGGTCCCGCGCATGACCGATTCCGCCGAGTTCCAGTCCGTCGTCGAGCTGCGCCGGTACACCCTGCGCCCCGGCCGCCGCGACGAGCTGATCGAGCTCTTCGAACGCGAGTTCGTGGAGAGCCAGGAAGCCTGTGGCATGCGCCTGTTCGGCCTTTTCCGCGAACCGGCGGAGCCGGACAAGTTCGTTTGGCTGCGCGGTTTCCGGGACATGGAGACCAGGCGGGCCGCGCTCGGGGCGTTCTACGGCGGACCCGTGTGGCGTGAACACGGCCCGGCGGCGAACGAAACGATGATCGACTCCTCGGACGTCCTGCTGCTACGCCCGTCCGGGCCGGGCTTCCCCGTTCCGGACGGCGCCGAGGGGTCCGTCGTGCTGGCGACGGTGTGCCATCCGATCGGGCCCGTCAAGGAGTTCTCCGAGCACTTCGCGGACACCGTGGCCCCGGTTCTGCGCGAATCCGGCGTGGAGACCTTCGGCCACTTCGAAACAGAGCCCGCGGAGAACACCTTCCCCCGGCTTCCCGTGAGAGAAAACGAAACGGTGTTCGTCTGGTTCGCGAAGGTCACCGAAGAACACCGAGAACTCCTCGCCAAGACGGGCGCCGAGCTGGAAAGCAGGCTCGAACGTCCGTGGCTGCAACGGGAACTGGCGCCGACAGCGCGGTCAGTCCTGCGCTGAGAGGAGGTCCGCGAGTCCATCCGGGTACAGGATCGCCTTGCCACTGGTCACGTCGGCCATCGGCAGCCAATGCACGCGCGCGCCGTCGTCGAGCACCACGCCGACCTCGTCACGCTCGTAGAACGACTTGTCGGTCAGCTCGGCGGTAAACAGGAACACGATCTCGTGCCCCGGCCTGCCTTCGAAGGTGAACACGTTCTCCAGCACGGCGATCTGCTCGACCGCGGTCAGCTCCGCCGCGAGTTCCTCCTGGAACTCGCGGTGCAGCGCTTCGGCGGCGGTCTCACCGAACTCGATCCCGCCGCCGAGCGGACGGTGGTAGGTCTCCCCTTTGGCGTTGTCGCGGCCTTCGAACACGAGAAGGTCTTCACCTCGGCGGATGACCCCGAGCGCGAGCGGGCGGATCTTCGTCATCCGGCGACGCTAGCGGAGGAATTCCTTGACCGACAAGGCGATCGAGCCGGCGTCGAGACCGTGCGCGAGATCGTGGTCGGCCATTTCGCCGTAGATCCGGACTTCGGCGTCGCGCCGGACACCGAGGGAGAGCAGCCGGTGCGGTGTCTCGGACAGCGCGCTCCCCACCGCGTGCGCGGAGGTCCCCGCGAGGTAGGGCTCGACCAGCACGACGTCGGTGCTGCCCGCGGCCTCGACGGCCGAGCGCAGCCCGGCGGCGTCGAACGGCCGGATCGTCGAGGTGTAGAGCACGGTCACGTCGAGGTCGGCGGTCGCTTCCAGGGTCCGGTCGAGCATCGGCCCGACGGCCACCACGACGCCGCGGCCGCCTTCGCGCAGCGTTTGCAGGCCGACACCCAGGTGCGGTTTCGCGTTCTCCTGCGCGGAAAGCCGGAGGTAGACCCGTCCGTTGCCCGGGATGGACTCCAGCAGCAGCCGCCGCGCCTCTTCGGGATGCCCCGGCACGTGCACGGTCCAGCCGGGCAGCGTGTCGATGAGCGCGACGTCACCGGGAGCCTGGTGCGTCCGCCCGGCCGTGGGCATGTCGTAGGACGCGCCCGAAGACACCAGCACGGCGCCGACGTCCTGGTGCCCGAGGTCGAGTTTGACCTGCTCGAAGGCCCGCTCCACGAGGAACGACGAAAAGGTGTGGACGATCGGGCGCATCCCGGCGAGCGCCAGCCCGCCCGCGGTGCTCATCATCAGTTGCTCGCGGATGCCGACGTTGAGCACCCGGTCGGGATGTTTCCTGGCGGCGAAGGCGAGCTGTGCCGCGGAGATGTCGGCGAGCACGACGGCGACGTTCGGGTCGGTGTCGAGGATCTCGGCGGCGGCGTTGAGGAACGTTTCACGCATGTCCACGGGTTCAGGCCTTTCGCTCGACGGTCGCGACCACGGCGAGCGGCCGGTCCGGATGAGGTGTGGTGAAGGCTTCGTAGAGGGCCTCGTGATCACGGCCGTCGACGGTGCGGGTGACCCAGCCTTCGACCTCGAACCGGCGAGCGATCCCGCCCGGCCAGCCGTGGGTGGCGGAGGAATTGTCGACGACGACAGCGGTCAGCTGTGGCATGCCGATGCGGCCCGCCACGGCGATGGCCTCGGAGTTGGACCCTTCGTCGAGTTCCGCGTCGCCGACGAGGGTGACGACCTTGGCGTCGCGGAAGCCCTTGGCGCGCAGGCCGAACACGGTGCCGATGGCCAGCGGGAGCCCGTGGCCGAGCGACCCGCTGGCGATCTCGGCGCCGGAGAGCCTCGCCCGGTCGGGATGGTGCCCGAGCCGGGACTCCGCCGACGTCCAATCGGCGAGTTCCTCTTCGTGGATGAAGCCCTTCTTCGTCAGGACGGCGTAGTAGGCCATCGGCCCGTGCCCCTTCGACAGCAGGAAGCGGTCGCGTCCGGGATCACGGAAGGTCTCCGGCGTGATGTCGAGCACGCGGTCGTAGAGCACCCACAGGACGTCCACAGTGGACTCCGCGGCGGCTTGATGCTTCTCGTCCCCGGTCATCAGCGAGATCAGCCGCGGCAGATCCTCGTAGCCGGTCTTGGTGTCGGTGGTCATGAACCGAGCGTGCAACCTCGACTTAGGTCGAAGTCAAGGCTAGCCTGGCGACGTGACGAGACTGGCTGAACACCTGAGCATCGGACAGGTCGCCGACCGCAGCGGCGTGCCCCACACGGCTTTGCGTTTCTACGAGGACAAAGGGCTGATCAGCTCGGAGCGCTCGGCGGGCAACCAGCGGCGCTACGCGCGGTCGGTGCTGCGCCGGATCGCCTTCATCCGCGCCGCGCAGCGGGTCGGCCTCAGCCTGGACGACATCAGCTCGGCACTGGAGACCCTGCCGAGGGACCACGCCCCCACCAAGGCCGACTGGGCACGCCTTTCGCGCGGCTGGCAGGACGAGCTCGACGCGCGGATCGACGCGTTGCAGCGCCTGCGCGACAGGCTGACCGGATGTGTCGGCTGTGGTTGCCTGTCCCTGCGCAGCTGCGGGCTCTACAACGCCGACGACCAGATGTCCCGTTTCGGCCCCGGCGCGGGCAAACTGCGCCCGGCTTCCGAGGGCGGCATCTGAATTCCGTTGCCACGCGGGGCCGGATGTGCGTCACTGGTACGCGAAATGGACAAGAAACACCTCATCCGGGCCTCGAAACGGCTCTCCCGGCATCTGCGGCACGCACCCGGCGACATCGGCATCACGCTGACTTCCGACGGCTGGGTCGAAGTCGACACGCTCTTGGCCGCCCTGCGGCGCAACGGCTTGCGTCTCACCCGCGCCGAACTCGACGAAGTGGTCGAGGGCAACGACAAACGACGCTTCGCCTTCGACGATGACGGACTGCGGATCCGCGCCAGCCAGGGCCACAGCGTCGAGGTCGACCTCGCGCTGCCCGCCGCCACCCCGCCCGACGTGCTCTATCACGGCACCGTGTCCCGGTTCCTCGACGCGATCCTGCACGAGGGGCTCCGGCCGATGAACCGGCACGCCGTGCACCTTTCCGCAAACGTCGGGACCGCGCGCACGGTCGGCGGCAGGCGCGGCGTCCCGGTCGTGCTCCTCGTCGACGCGCGGGGCATGGCGTCCGCCGGACACGAGTTCCAGGTGAGCGCGAACGGCGTCTGGCTCACCGCCGCGGTCCCGCCGGAGTTCCTGCGCCGTCTCTCCTAGGCGAGACCGTTGGCACGCAGGAGCGAGAGCGTGTTCACGGTGAACAGCCCGTTCCACTCCAGCGCGGCCGCGGGCGAATAGCTGGTGTAGTCGACCCGCCAGCCACCGTCTTCGTGCTGCCCGCCCGCCACCCGGCGCAGATCCGCATCGATGACCTCCGGCCTGAAGAGCTTCCTCGCCGGCCCGTCCGGTTCGGGGGCGAAGTCGAGCGGGCGCATCGCCTCGCCCTCGATCCCGCCGCCGACGGCGACCACGCCGTCGTCCGGGACGAACCGGCCCAGTTTCCCGGCCAGGCGCGCGTCACCCAGCGCGTCCACCAGCTTCATCGCGAAGGCCAGTACGAGCGCGTGCGGCGCCTCGTCGAGCTTCTCGATCTCGTCGAGGCAGTAGCGCGTGGCGTTCGCCAGCCAAGGATGCGCGGCGACGGCCGGATCATGCGCCGCGACGCGACGCGCGACCAGCGCGACGATCGCGGTGATCTGCAACGAGGAGACCGACGGGTCCGCGTTCGCCCAGAACGGCGCGCTGCCCGCCGGATCCGGCATCGGCAGAGCGAACGGGATCCCGCCGTCGGGCAACGAGATCGAGGCGAGCCAGTCACAGAGTTCGGCCGCGCGCGGACTTGTCGCCGGGCCGACGTCGGCGAAGACCTCGAAGGCGTGCAGCGCGCCTCCGGGCTGGCTGGTCGCGGAGCGGCAGTCGGGTTCGAGCCCGTGGCCGTAGCCGCCGTCGGGATTGCGGTATCCCTCCAGCGCGGCGAGCGCCGCCGCCGGGTCACCGTCGCGGAAAAGGACCTCGAAACGCCGCCTGTCGAGCAGGCGGGCTTGGGTGGCCATGAACGTGGCCGCGGACTTCAGATCGATGTTCATGCCGACAGGTTCGCGCGGATCGCGGCGCCTGTCTTGAACACATCGGTCACGTGGCGCGGCGGCGCGGGCGGTTGTAGAGCTTGCGGCCGACGGTGAGAAGCGTCTCGCGCAGCGTCTCGTCGTCGAGCGACGCGACCTCGGGCGAACCGCCGGCGACGGCGATCCCCGCCAGCAGCACCTGGGCCGTCACGATCGCGGTGAGATCCGGATCCGGACCGACCAGGATCTCCAGCAGCCGGTTCTTGAAGCTGGCCGAGCTGTGCACGGACTTCTCGATCGCCCGGGCGATGCCGGGGTCGCTGGAGAACAGGGCGACCAGCGAGCGGTGCCGCACCACGAGGTCGACGAAACCGTCCAGCAGATGGTCGATCTGCGCGCCGCGGGTGCGCTGGGCGCGGGCGTCATCGACGATGCCTTCCAGTTCGAGCAGCACCGGCTCGGCGACGGATTCGGTGATCTCCGCCTTCGTCTTGAAGTGGTAGTAGACGGCGGCCTTCGTGACGCCGAGGGCGTCCGCGATCATCTGCAGCGAGGTGCCTTCCACGCCGTGTTCGGTGAACAACCGCAACGCCGTGTTCAGTAGTCGCGTGCGGGTGTCCTCCGCGTGGACGACGTCCATGATCCCTCCTCGTTCAGCCGTCGGAGATTACGTCAAGCGTGCCCGTCGGGCCAAACGAGTACTAGCCGTGCGGCTAGTCACACACTTGCCGATCGGCTTGTAGGCCACTAGCCGATCGGCTAGCTTGGAATGAACCTGATCGAGTGAACGGGAGATGTTTCGTGGCCAGCTTCCTGTACCGCCTGGGCCGGTTCTCGTTCCGGCGCCGGGCACTGGTGACGGCGGTGTGGGCCGCTGTCCTGGTGGCCCTCGGCGCGGGGGCGCTGACCCTGTCCGGCCAGCTTTCGAACTCGGTGACCATCCCCGGCACCGAGTCGCAGAAGGCGATCGACCAGCTCGCGAACCGGTTCCCGGAGGCCGCCGCCGGTGGCGCGACCGCGCGCGTCGTCATCTCGACGCCCGGCGACATCACCGACGAGGCCGGGCGGGCGGCGATCACGGGTCTCGTCACCGGGCTCAAGGACGCGCCGAAGGTCGCCGGCGTGGTCGACCCGCTGCAGATGCAGTCGATCTCGCCCGACAAGCACGTCGCGCTGGCGCAGGTCAGCTATCGCGTGCCGGGCTTCGAGCTGACCGACGCCGACCGCGAAGGCCTGATGGCCGCCGCCGACGCGGCCAAGGCCGCCGGGTACACCGTGGACTTCGGCGGTGACGCCGTCCAGGCGATGCCCGCCACGAACGCCACCGAAGGCCTCGGTGTCGCCGTCGCCGCCATCGTCCTGATCATCACCTTCGGCTCGCTGCTCGCGGCCGGGATCCCGCTGCTGACCGCGCTCATCGGCGTCGGGATCGGCATGGCGGGCATCACGACGGCGTCCGGTTTCCTGGAACTGAACACGAACACGCCGGTGCTCGCGCTGATGATCGGCCTCGCGGTCGGCATCGACTACGCGCTCTTCATCGTCTCCCGCTATCGGCACGAACTGAGCATCGGCCGTGATCCGGAAGAAGCGGCCGGACGCGCCACCGGCACGGCGGGCTCCGCCGTGGTGTTCGCCGGGCTGACCGTGATCATCGCGCTGGCGGGCCTGACCGTCGTCGGCATCCCGTTCCTCGGCGAGATGGGCGTCGCCGCGGCGATCACCGTCGCCATCGCGGTCGTCATCGCGCTCACCCTGCTGCCCGCCATCCTCGGGTTCGCGGGCGGCAAATTGGCCGGTGGCAAGATCCGCTTGCGCCGCAAGGAAAGCGCGACGACGCACGGCGAGCGCTGGGCGCGTTTCGTGGCCCGGCACCGGATCCCGGTGCTGATCGCCGCGATCGCCGGGCTCGCGATCGTCGCCATTCCGGCTGCGAGCATGCAGCTCGGCCTGCCGAACGACAGCACCGCCGCACCGGACACCACCCAGCGCAAGTCCTACGACACCGTCGCCCGCAGCTTCGGCGAAGGCGCCAACGGCCCGCTGGTGATCGTCGTCGACCTCGCCGGCAGCACCGACCGGCAGGCCGCGCTCCAGCAGGCGGCCGCGGGGATCGGCGGACTCGAAGAGCGCCCGATCGTCACGCCGCCGAAGACCAACCGGGACGGCGACCTGGCGCTGCTGACCGTCATCCCGAAGAGTGGTCCGAGCAGCACCGCGACCGAAGACCTCGTCAGCGACATCCGCGGCCTGAACGCGGGACTGGGTTCGGCCACCGGCGCGTCGCTGGCGGTGACCGGCCAGACCGCGGCCAACATCGACGTCTCGGAGAAGCTCGCCGATGCGATGCTGCCGTACCTCGCGCTGATCGTCGGGCTCGCGTTCCTGTTGCTGATGCTGGTGTTCCGCTCGATCGTGGTCCCGCTGAAGGCGACGCTGGGCTTCCTCGGCTCCGTGGTCGCGACGTTCGGTGCCGTGGTGGCGGTGTTCCAGTGGGGCTGGCTCACCGACCTGCTCGGGGTGAAGACGACCGGGCCGATCATGAGCATGCTGCCGATCCTGCTGATCGGTGTGCTGTTCGGGCTCGCGATGGACTACCAGGTGTTCCTGGTGACGCGGATGCGGGAGGAATACGTCCATGGCGCCGACCCGCAGCAGGCGATGGTCACCGGCTTCCGGCACGGCTCCCGTGTCGTGGTCGCCGCCGCGCTGATCATGATCAGTGTGTTCGCCGGGTTCGTCCTCGCGGAGTCCTCGCTGATCCAATCGATCGGGTTCGCGCTGGCCTTCGGGGTGCTGGTGGACGCGTTCGTGATCCGGATGACCATCGTGCCCGCGCTGATGTCGCTGCTCGGGCGCGGCGCCTGGTGGCTGCCGAAGTGGCTGGACCGCGTGCTGCCGGATGTCGATGTCGAAGGCGAGAAGCTCGCGAAGCAGCTGGACGCTCCTGACGAGCGTGAACTGGTGCGGAGCTGAAGGACGCTTTACCCGCGTTAGACGCGGTGAAGGGGACTTTCGTCGCATGTCATGCGGGGAAAGTCCCCTTCAGCCCTGCGCGGGCCTCGCCGAGTGCGAAGCCGAGCAGGTTCAGGCCACGCCAGCGTTCGGCGTTGTCGACGTGCGGATGGTCGGCCGCGAGCCCGATGCCCCAGACGGCGTCCAGCGGACTGGCCTCGACCAGCACCCGGCTCTTGGTGCCGAGTAGGAAATCCCGCAGGTTCGGGTGTTGCCCGAACTTGGCGACCGTTCCGTCGAGGACGATGCCGTAACGCTCGGCCTCCCAGCGGCTCTGGTCGAATCCCCGTACTTCGCGGCCCAAAGCCTTGGCCTCACGCGGGTGACGGGCCTTGAGGATTCGCGCGGCGCTCTCGGCGTCGTCGAACAGGACCGCCTTGCGCCACATCATGTAATGCTCGGCCGTCGAAAACGTTTCGCCGTCCGCGGTGAACCGGGCGGGCCACCACTGGCTGAAGCACTCCGGCCCGATCGTGCCGTCACGCCGGGGCTGATGCCCCCAGAAGAACAGGAACTTGACGCGGCTCCCCGATCGCTGAAGCCGGATGACTTCGGCGACGGTGCGCGGGTTTCCGGACATGCCGGACAGCATGCCCGCCACCGTCGCGGGGCGCAGCCGATTTACCGCCGGTGCTCAGGCCAGCCAGGCGATGGCGCCGCCGATCGCCAGCAGCGCGCCGATGCCCAGCACGACGGCCATGAACTTGACGCTCTTCCAGGTCGCGTAGACGCCGCCGATCAGGAAGCCGCCGAGCGCGAACAACAGCACGGCGATGGTCGAGTTACTCATGCCCGCCAGGCTGCCACATCCGCGCCTCCCCGAGCCCGCCGGGTGCGGCACCACGCAGTTCGTCCTCTGGATGCGGTAGTTGCGCGTGCAAGGACCGCATCCAGAGGACGAAACGCGGGGCTAGAGGACGCCCTTCGTGGACGGGATGCCGCCCGCGCGCGGGTCCGGCTCGGTGGCCGCACGCAGAGCGCGCGCGACGGCCTTGTACTCGGCCTCCGCGATGTGGTGCGGGTCCCGGCCGTGCAGCACCCGCACGTGCAGCGCGATCTGCGCGTGGAACGACAGCGAGTCGAACACGTGCCGCGTCAGCACGAACGGGTAGTTCCCGCCGATGGTGAAGCTGTTGAACTGCTCCGGCTCACCGAGGTGCACGCAGTACGGGCGCCCGGAGACGTCGATCGCGGCGTGCGCGAGCGTTTCGTCCATCGGGATCCACGCGTCGCCGAACCGGCGGATACCGCTCTTGTCACCGAGCGCCTGCCGCAGCGCCTGGCCGAGCACGATCGCGGTGTCCTCGACGGTGTGGTGCGCGTCGATGTGCACGTCACCGGTCGCCTGCACCTTGAGGTCGAGCGAGCCGTGCACGCCGAACGCGGTGAGCATGTGGTCGTAGAACGGGACACCGGTGTCGATCTCCACCTGTCCCGTGCCGTCCAGGTCGAGCTGGACCGAAATGGACGATTCCCTGGTGGTGCGGTCCACCTTGCCGACGCGACTCATCGCGGCACCTCCTTGCTGGCCTCGAGAAAGGCGTCGTTCTCCTCCGGCGTCCCGATGGTCACCCGCAGGTGCCCTTCGATGCCGACGTCCCTGATCAGCACGCCGTTGTCCAAATAGGACTTCCAGGTCGCGGGCGCGTCCGCGAACCGCCCGAAGAGGACGAAGTTCGCGTCGCTCGGGACCGGCGTGAATCCCAAGCCCAGCAACGCTTCCACCACCCTGTCGCGTTCGGCCGCGAGTTTGGCGACCGAGGCGAGCGTGGCGTCCGCGTGCCGCAGCGCGGCCCGTGCGGCGGCCTGAGTGAGCTTCGAGAGGTGGTACGGCAGCCGCACCAGTTGCAGCGCGTCGACGATCGCGGGCGCGGCCGCCAGGTACCCGAGCCGCCCACCGGCGAAGGCGAACGCCTTGCTCATCGTGCGCGACACGATCAGCTTCGCCGGATACTCCTCGAGCAGCTCGACGGCGCTCGGCTGCGACGAGAATTCCGCGTACGCCTCGTCGACCACGACGATCCCCGGCGCCGCTTCGAGCAGACCGCGCAGCTCACCGAACGGGATCGAGCCGCCGGTCGGGTTGTTCGGGCTCGTCACGAAGACGATGTCCGGACGGCGTTCGCCCACCAGAGCGGCCGCCTTCTCCGTGTCGAGGCTGAAATCGTCGCGACGCGGCACCGGCAGCCAGTCGGTGCGGGTGCCCGCCGAGATGATCGGGTGCATCGAGTACGACGGCTCGAAGCCGAGCGCCGACCGGCCGGGGCCGCCGAAGGCCTGCAGGATCTGCTGCAGGATCTCGTTGGATCCGTTGGCGGCCCACACGTTCGACTCCGAAACCAGCACGCCGGTGGAGACCGCGAGGTAATCGGCGAGGTCCTGCCGCAGCGCGACGGCGTCGCGATCCGGGTACCGGTGCAGCGAAGCGGCTTCGGCGCGGACGGCCTCCGCGACGTCGGCCACCAGCGCGTCCGGCGGCGGGTACGGGTTTTCGTTGGTGTTGAGCCGGATCGGCACGTCGAGCTGCGGCGCGCCGTACGGGGTCTTGCCCCGCAGGTCCTCGCGCAGCGGGAGCGCGTCGAGCGTGATCTCCTCGCCGATGGTCATGCCCGCTCCCCCTCGAACCGCGCCGTGATGGCCTCGCCGTGCGCGGGCAGGTCTTCGGCGTTCGCCAGCGCGACGACGCGGCCGGCGATCTCGCGCAGCGCGTCCTCGCTGTAGTCGACGACGTGCACACCCTTGAGGAAGCTCTGCACCGAAAGACCGGACGAGTGCCGCGCGAACCCGCCGGTGGGCAGCACGTGGTTCGACCCGGCGCAGTAGTCGCCGAGCGAGACCGGCGCGTACGCCCCGACGAAGATCGCGCCGGCGTTGCGCACGCGGGCCGCGACCGCACGCGCGTCCGCGGTCTGGATCTCCAGGTGTTCCGCGGCGTACGCGTCCACGACGCGGATCCCGTCGTCCACGGTGGATACCAGGATGACGCCGGACTGCTTGCCGCCCAAGGCCTCCGTCACCCGCTCGGAGTGCTTGGTCGCCGCGACACGGCCGGTCAGCTCCTTGTCGACGGCGTCCGCGAGCTCCTCGGACGTGGTCACCAGCACGCTCGCGGCGAGCGGGTCGTGCTCGGCCTGGCTGATCAGGTCGGCGGTGACGTGCACCGGGTCGGCGGTCTCGTCGGCGAGGATCGCGATCTCGGTCGGGCCCGCCTCGGAGTCGATGCCGATGATGCCGCGCAGCAGCCGCTTGGCCGCGGTGAGGTAGATGTTGCCGGGCCCGGTGACGATGTCGACCGGCTCCAGGGTCGCGCCGTCGGTGTCGGTGCCGCCGTACGCGAGCAGCGCGACGGCCTGCGCGCCGCCGACGGCCCAGACCTCGTCGACGCCGAGCAGTTCGGCGGCGGCCAGGATCGTCGGGTGCGGGAGCCCGCCGAACGCGGCCTGCGGCGGCGAGCACAGCACGAGCGTGCCGACGCCGGCGATCTGCGCCGGGACGACGTTCATCACCACGGTCGAGGGGTACACCGCGAGCCCGCCCGGCGCGTACAGCCCGACGCGCTCGACCGGGATCCAGCGTTCGGTGACGGTGCCGCCGTCGACGACCTCGGTGGTGACGTCCTGGCGGCGCTGATCGCCGTGGACCTTCCGGGCGCGGACGATGGACTCCTCCAGCGCTTCGCGGACGGCGGGGTCCAGGTTTTCGAGCGCGCTCGTGAGCTCCGCGGCGGCCACGCGGACACCGGCGGGGCGGACCTTGTCGAACTTCTCGGTGTACTCGAGAACCGCCTCGACGCCGCGCTCGCGGACCGCCTCGACCACCGGCCGTACGTGATGCAGCGCCGCGTCCACGTCGTACTCGGCACGCGGGAGCGTGCTCCTGAGTTCGGCAACGGACGGGACCTGTCCACGCAGGTCGGTACGGTTCAGCATGGGTCAAGGGTACGAGGTGGCCGGATCGCCCCGAGCAGGCACACTGGGGTGGTGACCAGCGATCCCACGATGAGGGAGGCCTCCGTGCCGCGAATCGGGTTGTGCCAGCTCACGACGGCCGAGGATCCCGAAACGAACCTGAAGCTGATTCGCGAAGGCGTGGCGGCCGCGGCCGCCGACGGCGCGCGGGTCGTGGTCTTCCCCGAGGCGACGATGGTGCGCTTCGGGACCTCGCTGAAGCCCGTCGCGCAGCCCCTCGACGGCCTGTGGGCGTCCAGTGTGGCGTCCATCGCCGAAGAACACGGCGTCGTGGTCGTCGCGGGCATGTTCACGCCGTCGCCCGACGGGCGCGTGAGCAACACGCTGCTCGTCACCGGTGCCGGGCATCACTTCGGCTACGACAAGATCCACCTGTACGACGCGTTCGGGTTCGCCGAGTCCGACACGGTCGCGCCGGGGACCGCGCCCGTCACCTTCGACGTCGACGGCGTCACGTTCGGCGTCGCGACCTGTTACGACATCCGCTTCCCCGAACTGTTCCGGAAGCTGGCGGACGAAGGCGCCGACATCGTCCTCGTGCCGACGTCCTGGGGCGCGGGCGAGGGCAAACGCGAACAGTGGGAGGTACTGGTGCGCGCCCGCGCGCTCGACTCCGGCTGCTGGATCCTCGGCTGCGGTCAGGCCGATCCGGCCACGACGTCGACCCCGGTGAACCCGAAGGCGCCGACCGGAATCGGCTACTCGACGGTGTCCGACGGCTTCGGCCGCGTCCACACCCAGCTGGGCGCCGGGCCGGAACTCGTGGTCGTCGACCTCGATCCGGCGGTCAGCGGGAAGGCGCGGGCGGCGACGGGGGCCCTGGCGAACCGTCGCCTCTGACATTCACGGGCCGCTCGAAGAAGGATTCGAGCACCACGATCGTCTGCGTCCCGGTGACGCCTTCGATGGCGTACAGCCTGCGTAACGACGCCTGCAACTCCTCGGTGGTCGGCGTGCGCACCTTCACCAGGAGCGAGGCCGGGCCCGCGATGATGTGCGCCTCCACGACCTCCGGCAACGCCTCCAGCGCGGCCTTGGTCGGCGAATCGCCCATCCACGAACCGGCCTCGACCAGCACGAACGCCATCACTCCCCGGCCGACCACCGCCGGGTCGACGTCGACGGTCGTGCGCCGGATGACGCCCTGTTCGCGCAGCTTGCGGACCCGCTCGTGCGCGGCGCCCGCGGACAAGCCGACCGCCTTGCCGAGCGCGGCGTACGCCTGGGTCGCGTCCTGCTGCAACTCGCTGAGCAGCATGCGATCTATGTCATCCACGGGTTGACCATATCAAGTTCGGCGGTTCATGATTATCTCAGTATCTTGTTCGGCTTGCTGGGGGTTTTCATGGACATGGTCAAAGCGCACTTCGAAGTCCTGGACGAACGGTTCGCCCGGGTCAACGGGGACGAGTGGATGCGGCGCCTGCACACCGGCTGCCGGTGGACCGAGGGGCCCGCCTACTTCCCCGCCGGCCGGTACCTGGTCTTCAGCGACATCCCGAACGACCGCGTCCTGCGGTGGGACGAGACCACGGGCGCGGTCGGCGTGTTCCGCGAACCCGCCGGATTCCACAACGGGCACACCGTCGACCGCCAGGGCAGGCTCGTCAGCTGCGAACAGGGCGGCCGCCGGGTGACGCGCACCGAGCACGACGGCACGACCACCGTGCTCGCGGACACCTATCAGGGCAAGAAGTTCAACAGCCCCAACGACGTCGTCGAGAGTTCGGACGGCGCGATCTGGTTCACCGACCCCAGCTACGGGATCGACAGCGACTACGAAGGTCATCAGGCGGAAAGCGAGATCGGCGCCTGCCACGTCTACCGCGCCGACCCGCTGGACGGCTCCGTGCGGATCGTCGCGGACGACTTCACGCGCCCGAACGGACTCGCGTTCTCCCTCGACGAATCACTGCTCTACATCGCGGACACGCGGCAGAACCCCAGTCACATCAGGGTTTTCTCGGTGGCCGGGGGACGGCTCTCCGGCGGCGAGATCTTCGCCACCTGCGACGCCGGTGGATTCGACGGGGTGCGAGTGGACGCGGCCGGACGGGTCTGGGCCGCCGCGCACGACGGTCTGCACTGCTTCGCGCCCGACGGCACGCGCATCGGGAAGCTGCGGGTGCCGGAGGTCTGTTCGAACCTGACCTTCGGCGGGCCGCGGTGGAACGACCTGTTCATCACCGCGTCCAGTTCGGTCTACACGCTGCGGGTGAACTTCTCGGGGCCGCGCGTTTAGTCCTCTGGATGCGGTCTTTGCGCGAGGCAAGTACCGCATTCAGAGGACGAAATGCGTGGGGCTAGCGCAACAGGCCCTCGCGGATCGCCACCCGCACGAACCCGGCCCGCCGCCGTTCGCCCGTCTTGTCCCGGATCCGGTCGAGATAGGACCGCACCGTCCGCACGCTGATGTTCAGGATCTCCGCCACGTCGACGTCCCGTTCACCGGCCGCGACCAGCCGCAGCACCTGCTTCTCCCGTTCGGACAACACGATCTTGGGTCCGGCGTGCCGGTCTTCGCTGTCCTGGATGATCATTCCGGCCAGCGTCGGCGACACGTAGGCGTTGTCCTCGGCGATGGTGCGGATGGCGCGCAGGAGTTCGTCGCCGTCGACGTCCTTGGACAGGAAACCCTTCGCCCCGGCCTGCATGGCCCCCAGCACTTCGGGCTGTTCGGCGTGCGCGGACACCACGAGCACCTTGTGCCCCATCTGTCCCACTTCGAGCACCGCGGCGGCGTCCTGGACACCGCGCAGCTTGAGGTCGAGGACGACGACACTGCCCGGAGGCTGTTCCTGGACGGCGAACCGCGCGACGGAATCGGCGACGGCGCCCAGCTCGATGTCGGGCGCTTCGGTGAGGACGCGCGCGACGGCGTCCCGGTACAGCGGATGATCTTCGATCACCCCGACGTTGATCGGCGTACTGCGTTTCGGCTGCTGCTCGTCTGCGTTCACCGGCGTCCTTCGAATCCGCCCGCGTCGTCGCGGGGCGCGACCGGCCGAGACGGGCCGGGCACCTCCGGCGGAGACGCGAGCCCGAGCTGGATGGCCTTGCGGACCAGACCGGCCCGCCTTCTCTCTCCGAGTTTGTCACGGATCCGGTCCAGATAACCGCGCACCGTCCGGACCCCGATGCCCAGGATGCGGGCGATGTCGACGTCGCGTTCGCCCGCCGCGACCAGCCGGAGGACTTGCTTCTCCCGCGCGGAGAGCGCGACGTCCGGAGCCGACACGGGACGGTCGGCGTTGTCCTTGATGATCATTCCGGCCACCACCGCGGAGACGTAGGCCCGGCCCTGCGCGACCGTCCTGATCGCGATCAGCAGCTCGTCGACATCGACGTCCTTGGACAGGAAACCCTTGGCACCGGCGGCGATCGCGCCGAGCACCTGCTCGGGTTCCGCCTGCGCGGACACCACGAGCACGTGATGTCCCAGTTCGCACACCTGGAGCACGGCCGCCGCCCCGGCGATCCCCGGCAGGCCGAGGTCGAGCAGCACCACGCTGCCGGGCGGCTGCGGATGGACGTGGAACCGGGCGACCGAATCGACCACCGCGCCGAGTTCGATCCCCTCGGCCTCGGTGAGGACCCGGACCACCGCGTGGCGGTACAACGGATGGTCCTCGATCACCGCGACGTCGACCCGGTCGGTCTCCGGCCTGTCTTCAGTCATCTGCACGTTCCCGCTCACCCCGTCCCACCCGCCGCGGACACCGCACGGCCTGCCTGCGCCGGATCCAGCGCGGCCCCACGCGGAACCAGTGCCAGCAATCCATTCGGAACCGGTTGCCGTTCAGCTTGGCCGTAACCGAGGGAAGCGAGTGCCTCTGTGCTCGCCACCGGGTACTTCTGGCCCGTGTCGGTGACGACGTAGACCGTGCCGGAACCGGATTCCGCCACCACCGCGCCTCCCGACGGAGGCACGAAGACAGCGTCGGCGACCAGCGCGTCCGTGCGCGCCGTCACCGGGATCGCCTTCGCACCTTGCGGCAACGGGACCTGTGCGGAGATAACGATTCGAGAACCCTGCGCGCATAGCGTCACGGACTGTCCGGTAACGGGCGCTTTTCGCGGGATCCGGTCCGGATACTCGGCGGGATCGGCTCCGCCGGCCCTCGCCGCGCCCACCTTCGCCACCGCGGCGACGTCGGCCGCGCGCACCGCGACGGGGGCCGGGACGCCGCTGTAGGCGTCGGCGTTCTGCGGCGTGTTGATCAGCAGGCTCGCCTCGGTCTGGCCGATCGGTTCGAGTCCGTCGGCGTGGACGAGGTAGTACGACGTCGCGTCGCCGGGCGAAGCCATCGCGTCGACGACGCCGAGCACCGAACCGACCTTCGTCGCGGTACCGCCGACCTTCGTCGCGGTACCGCCGACCTTCGGACCGGGTCGCCCGGCGTCCTCGACCGCGCGGTAGGCCAGATCGCGTCCGGCGGCGACGGTGCCGATCCACCGGGACGACACCGCGATCGCCGGGTAGGTGTCGAACTGCAGCGCCGTGGCGGCTTCCGCGGTGAGCTTGTAGCGGCGTCCGGCCGTCACGAGATACCGGTCGCCCTCGGGGACGCGGACCACGACGGCCTGGTCCTTCGGCAGATCGACCCCGGCGGCGGGCGCGCCGAGGAGCACCGTCGTCTCCGGTTCGGCCGACGCGGGCGCGTCCTGGGTCGTCCGCGAGCAGCTCGTCCACGGGGTCTTCACCAGCGCGGCGGCCGCGGGGAGCGAGTCGGGGGCGCCGGGGATGCCGATCTGCGAACCGCGCGGGGCCTTCGCGAGCTTGTCCGAAGGGACGGTCACAGTGGCCTCACCGTTGCCGCCCGCCATCAGCCGCGCGGAGGCGTAGTTGAGCACGGGATGCAGCGCGCCGTCCTGACCGAGGATGTAGCGCGCGCCGGTGCCCTCCTCGACGATCACCTTGCCGCCCGCCAGCCAGTCCTTGCCGCCGGAGGGGTTCAGCAGGCCGATCACGCCGAACACCGCGGTGACCAGCAGTGCGACGCCGAGGCCGCACAGGGTGCCGATGACCAGCCTGCGGCTCGGGGCGACCGGATGGTTGGCGTCAGCCGAGACCAGTGCCGAAACCAGTCTCCGGCGGAGGAATTGGTAGGCCTGGATCTGGTCCCGCTGCGTCCACACGCTCCCGTCCCCCGCCGTTCGTGCCCACCTCGTTCGAGGGTGCTCACGTTAAGTTCCGACCCCACCGCACGGTGAGGGTAATTTTTACGCCCCTCCCCCGCGCGGGGCGCGGCTACCGTCGGGCGCGTGCACGGAGGAGGGGAATTCCTTGTCGGTTGAAGCCCCGGCGGTGGGGACACCCCGCCCGGCCCCGGAACAGACGCCCGCTCATGGCGTCGCGGGCGCGGCGCCGTTGCCATGGCTGCTGCCGATCCGCCCGCTCCAGGCGGCGCTCTGGGAGATCGCCGGGATCGCGATCCTGCTGGCCTTCACCGTCGACGGGATCCCGCAGGCCGCTCAGATCAGCGTCACCGCCGCCGCGGGTGTCCTCGTACTGACGACGTCGGTCCGCTTCGCCGGACGCCACGCCGCGGGCTGGCTGCTCACCTGGGCCCGTTACCGGCTGAAGCGGCGCGACAAGAACGCGGTCCCCGATCCGCTGCACCGGCTCGCCGGTCCCGTCCGGGTGCGCCAGCACGTCGACCGCGCGGGCAACCGTTTCGGCGTCGCCGAGGTGGGCGACGGCTGGAGCGCCATCGTGCGGCTCACCCCCGGCGCCATGCAGCCCGGACCGGACACCCTGGCCGGCATCCTGCGCGAGGCGTACGCGAGCACCGGAATCCCTTTGTCCAGTGCGCAATTGCTGACCTGGACAGTCCCCAATGGACAGTCCTTGCTCCGGGTCCGGTGGCTGAGCGTCCGGTACCGGCCCGAGGACGCGCCGATCGCGGCGCTCGCCCGCGGCGGCGGCGAACTCGGCGCGCTGCGGAGCACCGCCTGCGCGGCGCTGTCGTTGATGGGCGCGCTTGCCGAGGCCGGGTTCGAGAGCACCGTGCTCGAAGCCGGCGAGGTGGCGGAAGAACTCCGCGTCGCGCTCGGCAGCGGCCAGGAGGCGCCTGTGGACGGATGGCGTTCCTGGGACTGGGGCGGCGCTTCGCAGGTCTGCTACCGGCCCCGGTCGGAGCGGGATCTCGCGCGCACACTGGATCTTCACGTTCCCGGCTCGGCGTTCACCGCGACTTCGTACACGCTGTACCGCTCCCCTGGCGGGCGGGAGAAGTCCGAGGTGACCATCCGGGTCGGCGGACGCCCGGGGGCGGAGACGGCGCGACCCAGCGGGATCGCGGTGACCCCGTTGCACGGACGGCACGCGGCGGCGGTCCGGCGGACCTTGCCGCTGGCGCTGGAGAACTGAGGGGACGGTCCGTGGCGGATTCCTTTCCTCTCTGAGGGTAGGGAAGGAATCCGCCACGGACGTATAAACGCGATCAGTCCTCTGGATGCGATCCTCGCGCTTGGCGAGTACCGCATCCAGAGGACTGAACGCGTGAAGGGCGGGTCAGCCCCGGACGGCCTCGTAGACACCGGCGATCATGCCGACGAACGGGATCAGCGAGAGCAGCACCAGGAACTCGACGATGTCGAGAGTCCTTGCCCAGTAAGGGGAACGGCGTCCCTTCGCGACACGGGTCGCGTACGTTAGACAGACCCCCGCGGCGACGACGACGGCGCAGCCCGCGGCGAAGACGAACGAACGCGGACCACCCGCGGCGAGCCAGAAACCGGCCGAAGCCAAGGCGGCCGCGCCGAAACCGATGAGCACGAGCCGCTGCGACCGACCGGCGAACGCGCGCGAACGCAACATCAGCGCCAGCCCCAGCAGCGCGCACAAGCCCGCTTCCCAAGCCCCGCCGGAAGACGCCAGGACCACCGAAGCCGAGACAACGGTGACCCCGAGCGCGACGAGAAGCCCGGTCAGCAGCGCCTGCGCGTAGGTCGTGCCGCCGATCATGTCCTCACCGAGCGAAGCGTTCTCGTCGGCGCGGAACGCGTCCATGTCGTCGGGCACGCGCGGCAAGGGCAGCCTGCCCAGCCGCAGCGCCATCATCGGCGCCACCGCGGCCAGCGCTGTCGCCACGACGGCGACCACAGCGGCCGCGGAAACCGCGCGGACGTCGGCCAGCAGGACGATGGCGGTGGTGATCGCGCCGAGCCCGGCCGACACGGTCACCGCGACGAACCACGGCAGCCGGTCCGCCACCGAAACGGCCGCGATCACGCCGTACACGGTCACCACGGCGAGTCCGGCGGCCAGCGGCCCTGCCGACAGGGAGAACAGCGGATGCGGCGGCAGGATCGACATCCCGGCCAGCAGCGCCGCGCCGACCCCGGCGAGCGCGCCGGCGGCACCGGCTTGCGCGTCGCCGTACGCACGGCTCAGCGCGCCACCGCCCAGCACCAGGACCAGGGCGAGCAGTCCGGTCCCGATCGGCGCCAGCACACTGCCGGACGCCGCCGCCTGCACCAGCAGGCCACCGGCGAGCAACAGCACCACGGACGCGACGATGCCCGCCTTGCGCGCCACCGACGGTCCCCATCGGCCGGTGCCCGTCTCGGCGACGCTGGCGATCGAGTCGACGACGTCGTCGAACAGCAGCGGACCCCGCGGGCGCTCCCGCGGGGTCAGATGGAGGACTTCACCGTCGCGCACTTGCGCCGCGGCGACCGTGAGCCCGAGCGCGAGCGGAGCACCGCCGAGCCGGGACAGCACCCACCCGGGATGCTCGGCCGACGCCTGCCCCGAAGCGCCCGCGAGCCGCACGAGCTGCGGGACGAGTTCGGCGAACGTGCTCTGCTGCGGCAACGCCACGTCGACGCGCGCCCGCGGTGTCACCACCGTGACGCGCCGGGTGGAGCCCGCGATCGCGGCCGTCATGCTTCGATCGACTTGGCGGACTCGATGACCGGGGCGAACTTGGCGCTGCTGGCCTCGGCCAGTTTCTGCAGCCCGTTGTTGACCGCCTCCAGCACGATCTCGGAGATGTTGCGCGCGTCGTACTGGCGCAGCGCGCGCGGGTCGATGTCGATCGAGGTGAACCGGCCGTCACCGCGCAGCACGACGGTGACCTCGTTCTGCCGCGAGTGCGCCTTGACCTCCATCGCCTCGACCGAACGCTGGATGCGCTGCACCTCTTCGGTCTGCTTGCGGACCTGGTCCAGCAACTCGTCCATGTCCGGCATGGCGTAGGGGTCGGTGGTCACGAGTCTTCTCCTTCATCTGCGGTGAAATCCCGCCGGACGTGGACACTGCCCACGAACCGCCGGAAGTCTTCGCCGAGGCCGCGGGCCGCCTCGGGCGTTGCGGTACAGGCGATCTCGAGGATCAGCCGTTCGGCCGGGCTCGCCCCCGGCACGGTCAGCTGCACCTGCGTCTGGACGAGGTCCTGCCCCTCGCCGGTGCGGATGCGCAGCACCTGCGTCACCCCCGGCGCGATCCCGGTGCCGATCACCTTGCGCCGCACCACTTCGAGCGCGGCCATCGTCCGGCCGAGCCGCTCGACGGCCTCGTCGGCGATGTCGGTGATCTGGGCCTGGTCGGGCCGCTGTCCCACGCTCAAGGTGATGTTCGGGGTGAACTCCGCGTCCGTTCCGGGATGGACGGCCACGAAGACCGCGCCCTCGGCGCCGACGGACGACGGCTCGACCGGGAACCAGCCTTCGGGGATGTCGAATCCGAGCGGGAGGGAAACCCGGTCCTGCGTCGCCATAGCACTCATTCCCGTCACCACGTGCCCACGTAGGAGACCGCGTCGTCCCACGCCTCGCCGACCGCGTCCGCCGCCTGACCGGCCGCGCCGCTCACCGCGTCGACGGCCGCGCCGCCGTATTCGCCGACGGTGTCCGCGATCTTCGGCAGGTCGATGTCGATCTTCGCGCCGATCCCGGCACCGAGACCGAGGGCGACGCCCGCCTTGAAGTTGACCTTGATGTGCCCGGCGTCGTAAACCGCCTGGCCGTCGAGCTGCGCGCCGATTCCGTACTGGAGGGTGCCGCTCGCGCCGACGCCCACCCCGGCCACGTCCGCCGCGAGCTCGCCTTCGACCTTACCTCCGACGAAGGCGTTGGCGTGCACGCCGACCCCGTGCGCGCCCGCTTGGAGCGAGCCGTTCACCTCGCCGCCGACGAACGCGGTCCCCTTGGCGCTGCCCGAAGCGACGCCCCATTCCTTCTTGCCTTCGAGTTCTTCCTTGAAGGCGGCCAATTCGGCGTGACCGGACGCCTTGACGTCCCAGCCCTGCGACGAGACTTTGGCGTCCCACCCCGGGGTGAAGCCGTCCTGCTCCTGCTTCCACTTGGCGTAGGTGATCTCGGTGTTGCCCCAGGCCTTGTCACGCAGGCCTTCCGGCTTCGGCCTGCCGAACGGCGTGTCGCCGGCGCGCGGGGCGCGCGTGCCTTCGAGACCGTCCCAGGTGAGCTTCTTCCAGCCGGAATTGCCGAACCAGGAAGGATGCGAGCGAGGACGTTTGCGGCCGTCGAGCGTCTCGCCGTTGAGCCAGTACAACGGGCCGCGGCCCCATTTGCCGAGCTCGTGCTCGATCCGGCCGGTGGCCTCCGGTGGGAACAGCCGCGCGAGCTCTTCGCTCAGCTCGTCGGCGATCTCCTGCGCGGCCTGCGCGGCCCGCTCACCGAGCTGGCGGGCGGCGGAGATGAACGCGTTGACCGCGTTCGCGTTCGCCGTCCGCGCCTGGCTGGTGAGCTGCGCGGCGTACTGGTCGAACTGGGCGAGGATCGAGTCCACACAGGACTTCGCGCCCTGCAGGGCCTGCGCGCCCGCGCGCAGCCGGTTGGACTGGTCGCTCAATTTCGTGCCGAGCTCGCCGAGTTCCTGGCTCAGTTTCGCCGCGGACGTGGCGAACGCGGTGTAGGCGTCGCCTTCCCAGGACGCGTTGAGCGCCTTCGCCGCTTTGCCGATCTCGTCCGCCCGGCCCGAAACCGTGGACGCCCGATCGCCGCACCGCTGTCCGGCCGCGTTGAGCGCCGAAGGATCACCGGTGACGCGCCGCTGGTACTCGACCACGAGCCGCCGATAGCTCGACAGGATCGAGCTGACGACGCCCGACGCGTCGACCACACCGCTCCCCGACACGGTTTACCTGCCCTTCGCCGGTGAGTCAGCTCCTGCGTCGATGTCGATGTGCTGCTCGAAGTGCTTGCCGCCGTAGTTCATGTCGATGTCGATATCGATGTCCTGGCCGCCCGGCGCCTGCACGGTGGACTTGCCGGTGCTCAGGTCGGTCGTGATGGTGACCGTGTTCCCGTTGCCCGCACCGGCGCCCGGAAGCGCTCCGCCGTTCGAGCCGGAACCCGCGCCGCCGCCCGCCGGTCTGTCCACCGGGATCCACGAGTCGGCGCCGCCCGGCCAGTTGCCCTGCGAGCCGTTGCCGCCCAGCGCGGGCGGGCGGTACTGGGTGAACGGCGGCGTCTCGCCCGGCGTCGTACCGCCACCGGAAGCACCACCACCGGAACCGCCTCCCGTGCCGCCGATCGCGGCCTGTCCCGAACCGCTGGCGACCGAACCCGGCGCCTGCGGATTGGTGATCGGGGTGCCGGAGACCGCCGAGTTGCCCGCCGCGCCGTTGTCCCCGGCGTCGTTGTGCCCGAACAGTTTCTGGACCTCGCCGATGATGGTGGCGATCTGGGTGATCTGGTTGGCGAGGTCGACCACGCCGAGCGCCTTCAGCAGCGCGCCGATCGCGGTGATGAACGCGCGCAGCGAAGCGCTGGTGGCGGTGGAAAGCGCGACGGCGGCGCCGTAGGTCCACGGATTCGACATCAGGCCCGCGACCGTCGGGTTCACCGCGGAGACGACCGCTTTGTAGGCCGTCTGCGCGGTCTTGATCAGCGTCCCGGCCATGCCGAGCAGTTCGGCGCCCTTCTGCACGACCTGGATGATCTTGGTCAGCGAGTTCAGGGAATCGGTGATCTTCTTCATCGCCGAGTCCGACGCGCCACCGGACCAGATCTTCTTCAGCTGCTCGGCGGCCTTCGTCACCTCGTTGTACATGGTGAGGAACTCGTTGGCCTTCTTGAGCACCTCGAGCACGTGCTTCGCGATCTGCTCCGGCTGGCCGGTGAGGATCTGCGGCAGGATGGTGATCGGCCCGCCCGAGCCCGCTGTCGCGTCCATCGCGCTTGAATTGGGGTAAGTCAGCATGTCGTCGCTCCTCAGGCCGGAAGTCAGACGGAAGCCGGGCGGTAGACGCTGACCTTCGCCAGGCCGTTGATGTCCGCTTCGACGATTCCGTGGTTGTAGAGCAGCCCGCCCTCTCCGGCGATGGCGATGATCGGCTTGCTGTCGGAGAACAGGAGCGGTTCGACCACGACGACGTCGCCGCTGTGCACCCCGCCGGGCACGTCACCGAAGTTGCGCGCCGTACCGGCGTAGACCTCGATGACCCCGGCCCGCGCCTGGTTGTCGGCGTCACCGGCCAGCCAGTCGTTGAAGTCCGAGACGCCGTGGAAGCGGGTGTCGGTGATCGGGTGGTCGCCGAGCTGTCCCAGCCGCGCGTCCCCCAGATAGCGCAGCACGTTGCCGACCGACGACGGTTCGCCGTTGGCGCCGGCGCTGTCGTTGATGGCCAGCGTCGCCAGTTCGGACGCGTGCGAGTTCCCCCAGATCGACGACGTCGATCCCGCACCGCCGCCACCGGGACGGCCGCCGTATCCGCCCGCGACCGCCTCGTCGGCGGCCTGGTAGGCATCGGCACTGCTCTTGATGAAGCCGTTGATCTGCTGCAGCAGCTGCAGGAGTGTGCGGACCGCGACCACCTGCTGGCTCTGCATGGCCGTGTTGGCCGCCGCCACCGCGCTGCCGAACGTGGCGAACGACATCGGCTGCAGGACGGTGCGTTCGAGGTCGGCGACGACATTGATGCCCTGCATGATGATGCCGCCCAGGTTCCCGACCGCCGAGCGCATGGCCTCGGGCTCCGCCCGGTACTCGCCCGTGCCGACCATGGCTCTCCTTTTCTCGTTCCCCCACGTCTGCGTTGACCAGCAGCGTAAGTTCGCCACCAGACGTGAGCGGACGGCAAAAGTACCCACCGCAACGGCGGCACGAGTGGCCAGAATGATCGGCAGGATTACCCACAAGCGGCCAGAAAGACCCTGATGAGCGCCACTCGCGACCGCCTGCCGGCCCTGGGCGAGCAGCCCGGTGAAATCGTCCTGCAGTCCCCGCCGATGCTGCCGAAGGGCTCCTCCGGCGGAGCCATGCAGCTGCTGATGTTCATGCCGATGATGCTGGGCATGGGCGCCATGTCGTTCGTCTACATCGGACGCGACGGCGGGGTGATGACGTACATCTTCGGCGCGTTGTTCCTCACCGCGATGGTGGGCATGGTGGTGATGTCGCTCGGGCGCGGCGGCGCGCAGAAGAAAGCGCAGATCAACGAAGAGCGCCGGGACTACCAGCGGTATCTCACCGGTTTGCGCGGCCAGGTCCGTGAGATCGCGGACAACCAGCGCGCGGCCATGGCGGCGTTGCAGCCCGACCCGGCGGATCTGTGGGCGTACATCGAGACGGGGAAGCTGTGGGATCGCCGCCGGTCCGACTCGCAGTTCGCGCAGGTCCGCGTCGGGACGGGGCCGCAGCGGCTCGCGACGCCGTTGAGGGCGCCGCAAACCGTTCCGCTGGAAGACCTCGACCCGGTGTGCTCGACGAACCTCAAGCACTTCATCCGGACCTACTCGACGGTCGACGGGCTCCCGGTCGCGATCTCGCTGCGGTCCTTCGCGCAGGTCAGCCTGTCCGGGCGCCGGCCGGACACCCTCGGTACCGCGCGGGCACTGCTGACTCAGCTGGCCACCTTCCATTCGCCCGGCGACCTGCGGATAGCGCTCTGTGTCAAGAACGACCGGCTGCACGACTGGGAATGGGCGAAGTGGCTGCCGCACGTCGCCTCCACCGCGGCCGACGCCGCCGGGCCGCGACGGCTCGTCGACGCCGACTCCGGGAAGCTCGCCGACCTCCTCGGTCCCGACCTCGGCGACCGGCCCGCGTTCACCCGGCGGCCGGACTCCCGCCTGGATCTGCCGCACGTCGTCGTGATCGTGGACGGCGGGCACACGCTCGCCGACGCCCGGCTCGTCGCCGAAGAGGGCAGGCTCGGCGTCACAGTGGTGGAGATCGGCACGGAGCAGCCGCGATCGGTGTCGACCGAGCGGCTGCTGAGCCTGCACATGAGCCCGGAGCAGCTCGGGATGGTCGTCGGCGACGGGACCGAGCAGCGGCTCGGGTTCCTCGGGACGCCGGACACCTTGGACCGCGGGGCGGCCGAGGCGCTGTCCCGGATGCTGACGCCGTTGTTCCAAGGGGCCGCGGTGGTCAGCGAAGCGCCGATGTCGGCGACGTTCGGGCTGGCCGGGCTGCTCGGCATCGGTGATCCGCGCGACACCGACACCGCGGTCACCTGGGCGCCGCGTTCGGCGCGGGACCGGCTGCGGATCCCGCTGGGCATCAATCCCGAGGGCAGGCCGGTCGATCTCGACCTCAAGGAGTCGGCGGAAGGCGGGATGGGCCCGCACGGGCTGGTCATCGGCGCGACCGGGTCCGGCAAGAGCGAACTACTGCGGACGCTGGTCACCGCGCTCGCCGTCACGCATTCGTCGGAGAAGCTCAACCTCGCGCTGATCGACTTCAAGGGTGGCGCGACGTTCGCTGGCATGACGGGGCTGCCGCACACCTGCGCCGTCATCACCAACCTGTCCGACGATCTCGCGCTGGTCGACCGCATGGCGGACGCGCTGAACGGCGAACTGTTGCGGCGTCAGGAGCTTCTGCACGCCGCCGGGAACTACGCGTCGGTGCGGGACTACGAAAAGGCCAGGGAATCCGGCGTCAACCTGCGGCCGTTGCCGTCGCTGCTGGTGATCATCGACGAATTCAGCGAGCTGCTGTCCTCGCGGCCGGAGTTCATCGACCTCTTCGTCGCGATCGGGCGGCTGGGGCGGAGTCTCGGGATCCACCTGCTGCTGGCGTCGCAACGGCTGGAGGAAGGACGGCTGCGCGGGCTGGACTCGCACCTGTCGTACCGGATCGGCCTGCGGACGTTCTCCGCCTCGGAGAGCCGCGCGGTGCTCGGGGTCGCGGACGCCTACCAGCTTCCGCCCGTGCCGGGTTCGGCGTATCTGAAGTCCGACAACGACACTCTGATCCGGCTCAAGGCCGCGTACGTCTCGGGAGAACTGCCGCCGCGCAGCAAGATCGTGCGCAAGGACGGCCAGAGCCTCGGCCTGATGCCGTTCACGCTGGCGCCGGTGGAGATCCCGGTGACCGTCGAAGCGGAGGAACCGGTCGAGAAGGGCACCGGCGAGACGATCATCGGCGCGATGATCTCCCGGATCGAAGGCAAAGGCCCGGAGGCGCACCAGATCTGGCTGCCGCCGCTGGCCGAACCGCCCACCCTCGACCAGTTGCTGCCGCCGCTCGGCGAAGACGCTTCACGGGGCTTGTGTCCCTTGGGCTGGGGCGGCAACGGCAAGCTGATGATCCCGGTCGCCCTGGTCGACAAGCCCTTCGAACAGCGTCGCGACATGCTGTGGGCCGACTTCTCCGGCGCCGCCGGGCACGCGCTGATCGTCGGGGCGCCGCAGAGCGGCAAGAGCACGCTGATGCGTGACATCGCCGCGATGCTCGCGCTCACCCACACCCCGGAAGAGGTCCAGCTGTTCGTGCTGGACATGGGCGGTGGCGCGCTGGCGCCGATCGCCGGGCTGCCGCACGTGTCCGGTTACGCGACGCGGCGCGACGCCCAGCGTTGCCGCCGGGTGGTGGCGGAACTGACGACCTTGCTCGAACAGCGCGAGGAGTTCTTCTCCGCCAACGGGATCGAGTCGATCACGACCTTCCGCCAGCGGCGCTCGGAGTTCCGCGAAAGCACGGAGGGCCGCGAATTCGGCGACGTCTTCCTGTTCGTGGACAACTGGACCACGATCCGCCAGGAATACGAACAGCTGGAGGAACAGATCACCAGCCTGGCGTCGCGCGGGCTCGGTTTCGGCATCCACGTCGTCGTCTCGATCAACCAGTGGATGGGCATGCGGGCGCCGTTGCGCGACGCCATCGGCACCAAGTTCGAACTGCGGCTGGGCGAACCGGCGGACTCGCTGATCGACCGCAAGATCGCGCAGAACGTCCCGGCGGACCGGCCGGGACGCGGGCTGACCGCGGACAAGCTGCACTTCCTCGCGGCGCTCCCGCGCATCGATTCGGACCAGCGGCCGGATACGGTCGGCGCCGGTGGCCTGGACCTGAACCGGCGGATCTCCGCGGCCTGGAAGGGAAGCCCCGCGCCCGCCGTGCGCCTGCTCCCCGCCGAGGTGCCGCTGGATTCGCTGGAGGCCGGACCGCGCAAGCAGGTCACGCTCGGCATCGCGGAATCGAATCTGCGCCCGGTGCACCTCGACTTCGCCACCGAACCGCATTTCGTGGCCTTCGGCGACGTGGAATCCGGCAAGAGCTCGCTCTTGCGCGCGATCGCGCACGGCATCACCACGAAGTACTCGCCGGAGGAAGCGGCGATCGTGGTCGCCGACTACCGGCGCGGAATGCTGGGCGCGGTGCCGGAGTCGCATTTGCTCGGCTACGCGGGTTCCGAAACCGCGTTGACCGGGCTGATCGAACAGTGCCAGCAGGCGATGCGGAACCGGCTTCCCGGTTCGGAGGTCACGCCCGAGCAGCTGCGGAACCGGTCGTGGTGGCGGGGGCCGGATCTGTTCGTGCTCGTCGACGACTACGAAATGGTCGCGACCGTCGGCCGGAATCCGTTGCTGCCCTTGCTGGAATTCCTGCCGCAAGCGCGGGACATCGGGCTCCACCTCGTCATCGCGCGCGGGAGCGGCGGCGCCGGGCGTTCGCTGTTCGAACCGGTGCTGCAGCGGATTCGCGAGCTGGGTTCACCCGGTCTCGTGATGTCCGGCTCTCGGGACGAGGGCGCGCTGCTCGGAGACGTCAAACCCGGACCGCAGCCCGCGGGACGGGGTGTCCTGGTCTCACGGCGTCACGGGACCGGACTGGTCCAGGTCGCCTGGACGAAACCCGTGGAGGACTGAGCGGCGTTCCGTCATCGCTGAAGATGCAGCTCGGAGGGACCTCGGCCGTGGGCGACGTCGTTCGCCAGGGCTCTTAGTTTCAGGCTCCGGCTGCGGGCGTATCCGCGCAGGCGTGCGAACGCTTCGTCCAGCGGGATGTGGAACCGTTCGGACAGCACTCCCTTGGCCTGTTCGATCGCAACCCGGCTGTGCAGCGCTCCCTCGAGCTGGCTGACGACCTGTTTCAGGCCGTTCACGCGGTGGTAGTGCGCGAAGCAGCCCATCGCCGCCTCCGTGAAGGCCTGGGCGATGCGCAGATCCGTCACGGGTATCACCGGCTTCCCGGTGTTCACCAGGTTCAGCGCGCCCACCGTGGTGTCGCTGGTGCGCAACGGCACCGCCGCGATGGCGACCACACCCGCCTCGCGGGCATGCGGGGCGAAGCGCGGCCAGTGTTCCTCGCCCGGGCTACCCGCGCAGAACCCGATCGGCGGAAGGACCGCGTTGGTGCGGGCGATGTCCAGGCAAGGCCCCTCGCCGAGCTCGACCTGGACCTCTTCCAGCCCTCGGCACCGCTCGTCGGACGCGGTGGCGTAGTGCACCTGGCCGCGATCATCCACCACGGTGGTGCCGGCGCTTTGTACCCGCAGCAGGACGTTCGCGTGATACGTCAGATCGTGAAGCAGGTCGAGTGCGTCGAAATCCGCGGCGCGGTTCGCCAGGTCGGCGGTGGCTTCGGCGATGCATGCTTCTCGTTCTGTGGCCGGCACTGGAAGTCGCCAATCAGGAATAGCCCACGCCCGATGTCGCCGGGTGTCCGCACCCGTCAGAACGCGGGAGAACGTGTGACCTCTGGGAAGGTCATGTCGTGCCCGCTGACAGGAGTGCTCTCCTCGAATCCCGTTGACCCGTCCGAGGTCCCGCTTCGACTGGGGCCAGGTCGTTACGCGACCTCACGATGCCGTAACGACGCTACACCGGGTTCCAGGACCCAAATAGGGGCCATTTAGGTCTAGGAGCGGCCGGCTCGTACACCTGAGTGACGGCGGCTCGACTTGTCTCCGGGACGTCGGAGGGAAAAGGCGATCAGTACAGACGCGAGTCGGCGGCGGGTCTCGGTCAGGTCGCGCGCTCGAAGACGATCTGTGCCTTGCCGTCGTCGACCGGGAAGCTCGATCCTCGAGGTCTGGTCTTCACCGCGGTCTCGGGTCGGCCGTGGGGTTAATGGCTTCCCTGCGTTTTACTGAAACACGTTCACATTTCCCTGTGTCAGCTACGTGACTCCCGCCCGAATTGGCTTACTGAAAGGAAAACTCGGCCGTCACTTCCTGGAAGTCTTGGCATTCTTGGAGTTTTCGCGAAAACTGTGACACCGAGGCTGATTTTCCCACCTCTGCCGACTCGACCGGATTCGTCACGGCCACTGTCCACAGATTCCCTTTCACTCTTCACATAAAACCCGATCATGAAATCAGTGGTGATCGAACTCATGTTCGAGTACAGTCGCGGCCATGACCCAAACTCTTGTTCATAACCTGAAAACCGCTCGTTTTCTGGACGCCGCGTTCGCCGAAGAGGTTTCGCTTCGAGGCACGCAGGGTCGCCAGGTGCGCGCGTTGGCCGATTTCGCCGCCGTGGGCGGCTCGCAAAGATCGGCGACCGAGGAAGTCGCGTTGCGCTTCTCGGTCTCCCGTAATCGCGCGTTCCTCCTGCTGGAGATCTCTTGCGCCTTGGTATCCCGGTTGCCGAACACGTTGGCAGCGCTGGACAAAGGCGAGATCGACTTGTTCAAGGCGTCGAAGGTCACCCAGTTGACCAGGGACGTGTCGGACGAGGTCGCCGCGCAGGTGGACGAGTTCATGGCCAAACGTCTGGCCGAGCGCGATCCCGCGGCGATCCGCGGATCGGTGAACTACGCGGTGCAGAAGTTCGATCCCGACGGTTATCGGGAGAGAGCGGCGAAGAAACGTGCCCTGCGGCGCGTTTCGCTGAAACACGAGGACGAGACCATGTCCACTCTCTCCGGTCACCTCCCCGCCGAGGTCGCCGGCTCGATCTATGCCTCGATGAGCCGTGCCGCACAGTCACGGCGGAGGACGGACAAGTCCCGCACCCTCGATCAGCACCGCGCCGACGTCTTCGCCGAACGCCTGCTCGCCGAAGACGGCCGCGGCAAGCCGCGCCCGCATATCCACGTCTACGTGGACCTCCTGACCTTGACCGGCGCCCGCAAGGACCCCGCGTTCCTCGCCGGCTACGGGCCCATCCCCGACTGGCTCGTCCGCGAGATCGCGTCGAACCCGAAATCGACGTGGTCCCGGTTGATCACCGACCCCGCCACCGGGCAGGTGCTCGAAGCGGGCGCGGAGACCTATCGGTTCCCTGCCTCGCTCGCCCGGCTGATCAAGGCACGGGACCGGGAATGCACCCATCCCGGCTGCCATCGTCCCGCCGAGTTCTCCGAGATCGACCACATCATCGCCTGGGCTCGCGACGGCAGGACCAATCACCACAACGGCCACGGCTACTGCAAGATCCACAACCTGCTCAAAGAAGAACCCGGATGGTCGGCCGAACCCACCGGCAACGGCGGCATGATCATCACCACGCCCAGCGGGCACACCTACACCACGGCACCCGAACCACTCCACGAACCCCGCACCGAACCGGAAGAAGACGAGCCGGCGGCCTGAACACAGCGGGGAACCGCCTGCACCCGGTCACGGCGGTCAGCACCCCGCATCGGTCCGAGGCCACAGAAGCGCGCCTTTCGAAGCCTCGGAAGGTCACTTGATCCGCGCGGCGATCTCACGGGCACAGTCCAGGGCATCCTTCACGCCCGTATCCACTTCGAGGTCGTAAACCACACCTCGATGCACGACTTCGGCCTGTGTCTCCGCCATCCCCACGACCCGATCCCCACGCGCGGCCTCCCTCGCCGCGGCCACAGCACCGTCGCACCGGACCCCGACCCACAGCACGTCGAGCCCGTCCAACCCAGCACCGTCCAGCCCAGCACGCCAGCGCTGTTGTGACGCCGCCCCACCGAGGAACACGTCGTCGATGATGACCCGGGCTCCCGCCCTGGCCATCGCCGCGACACCGGTCATCCACGCGTCTTCGAGCCTCCGGAAACCGGATCCGACGCTCACCCCGCCATCGGCAGCGAAGTCGATACCCTCGTCCACCGACGCGGGCATGGCGTCGATCAAGGTGTCGACACCCAGGGTGAGCCAAGGTTCCGGCAGCACCGTCTGCAGACTCCGGGCGATCGCCGACTTACCCGAACTGGACCCACCGTTCAGGACGATCACCCGGGTCGCCGCGCGATCACGCCGGGGCGACGGCGGGGCGGGCAGTGGATCACCGCGCTCCGCGCGGAACTCCGCGACCAGATCGAACAGCGCGGCCACCTGTGACGCGTCATCGAGACCGGAGAACGACGGGTCACGCCTTTCCAGCAAACCGGATACAACGGACGCCCACACCAAAGGCCCCGGATCCACCCATTCCTGAAATCCGCGCAGAACACGGTTCTCCGACGCCGCGTTGAACCCGTACAAGAACACGCAAGCGTCCCGAAGCGTCGAGATCCCGTACACGGCAGGCCGGAACCTGACGTCGGCCAGCCGGTCATCGATGTCCACACCCGACTATCCCACCCGGACGGCCCAATACTTTCCTCGCACCGCTTACCGACTTCGGTAGGTTACAGAAACCCTTACCGCCGCATAACTTGGTGAAACCGTTTCAAGTCGAAACGAACTCCCCGACGCAGGCCGAAGGGCGTATTCATGCGTATGTCCAAGATCGTCGCAGCGGTGGCCGGCGCCGCCGCGGCGCTGACCGTTGCCGCCACCCCTGCCGCGAACGCGGGCCAGGACATCATCGGCGGCGGCACCGTGAGTTCCGCGCCATGGGGCGCCCAGATCTACTGGAACGACGCGACCGCGTACGGCGGCTTCAACTGCTCCGGCACGATCATCGCGCCGCAGTGGGTCCTCACCGCGAAGCACTGCCTCAATGCCCCCGGCATGCACGTGAAGGTCGGGAACGTCAACCTCAACCAGGGCACGAACGCCGAGGTCGACCAGCAGAAGGCGGCCCCCAGCGGGGACATCGCGCTGCTGCACCTCAAGACCGCGGTCAGCACCACGTACATGAAGCTCGGCACCGCGAACCCGGCCAACGGCACCACCAACCAGATCTACGGCTGGGGTCGCACGCAGGGCAACAACCCGCCGTCGAGCGTCCTGAAGACGGCCAACGTCCGCATCACCGGAACCAGCAGCGACGCCTATGGCGGCCAGGCCATCGCCAGCGTCGGCGTCAACGGTTCGGCATGGCACGGCGACTCGGGCGGCCCGCAGCTCTCGGGCGGTGTCCAGGTCGGCGTCTGCTCGACCGGCAGCAACTCCGGCACGAACCCGCAGGGCACCCAGAACTACGCCAGCGTTGCGGCGAGCCGCAGCTGGATCCGGACCACCGCGGGAGTCTGATCACAGAGTCCGGCAGTGAGGGAAGGGGCCGTTCGAACCCGAACGGCCCCTTCCCTTACCTCGAAATTCCGCCCAGAAACCCTTGGCTCAGGAGCACTTCGACTTCGGGTTGATCATCGACACCGAGCCGACCTTCTCCCCGTTGACGGTGAACTCGTAGATCCAGTCCGGTTTCCCGTCGACGGGCACCTGGAACCGGCCGTTGCTGCCGGCCTTCATCCCCTTGGCGTCGTAGGCCGTCTTCAGTTCGGCCAACGACGAACCAGCGCCGATCCCTTCGGCCGTCTTCGCGTCCGAAGGCGCGGCGAGTTCACGCAGCCCGTCCTTGCCGAACGAGGCGCCGCCCGCGGCCACGAAGGCCTTGTCACGCTCTTCCCGCTTGCCCGCCAGATCGGCGGACGCGAGAGCGGCATCGGCGAACAGTTGCGCGTCCTTGGCGGATTTCTCCGCCGCCTCGGCGCTTCCCTCCGCGGACGCGCCCGGTTTCGGCTCCGGATCCGCTTCGAGCTCGTCGGCCTTCTTGTTCAGGTCCTTGGCCTTGGCCTCGACATCGGCCTCCGCCTTCATCCGCGCTGGGTCGGGTGCCGGGCCGCCGGTGTAGGAGAAGTCGGTACAACCATCCAAATTGGACGTCGGCGCCGAGGCGAGCTTGCCGCCCGTCAGCGCGGCGTCCTTGGCCATCCCCAGAGTCAGCCCGCGATAGCCCGCCGGGCCGAACGTCTCCGGCGCCGCCGGCTTGTCCGCGTCAGACGCCCCAGATGCCCCCGAAGTCCCCGCCGCCCCCGAAGTCCCGGAAGACTCCGGCGACGAACACGCCACCCCGCCGATCAGCGCCGCCGCGGCGGTGAGCACCACGCCCGCGTGTCTGCCCGAAAACCGCCGATTAGTCCGCGTTCCATGCACGCTTACCCCCTTCATCGGCTCGAAAGTTATCCGATTCCAGAGAAAGTCCCGAGTGGATTTCGCGGGGATACGGTGAAGATCACGTCAGCTGGTGCATCGGCCGCGGCGTCCGGAGCGAAAGGGCCGATCCGGCGGCCACGACGGCGATGATCCCGGCGCCCGCCACCAGTGTCCAGAAGTCGGGATGCACGATGGACTGCCCCCGCTGAGCCTGCCAGGTGAGCAGCACCAGCAGCCCCGCGAAGCCCGCCGAAGCGGTCCGGACCAGATTCCGCCGCACGAAGTCCGATTCCAGCACGGGATAACGCCGGGCGAGCTTGAGCAGTCCGAAAGCGACCAGGGGAAGCACCTGGATCGCGTGGATCCCGAAGAAATGCGGGATCCGCATGTCCCCGCCCACCGTGCTCCAGCCCAGCACCGGCAGCCCCGGGCCACCGTCGGGCACACCGACGGCGTGGGCGCCGACGATCGACGGTCGTTCACCGGAGCGGAACTGGGCCATCTGCTGCTCGTTCGGGCCGAACATCAGCAGCGCGATCCCGATGCCGGCGACGGACAGCGCGGCACCCGCGCGTAACGCGGAGTTCATCGCCCGGTCGGGAAGACGTTGGAACAGCAGGAGAACGGCGATCGCCGCCGTCGCGGCCCAGCCGGTGAAAGCACCGTTCGCGACCATGTTGTTGATCCACTGGTCGACCGGGGTCTCCTGGTTGAAGTGGAGCGTCCGGCCGCGGACGGCGATCTGCCAGAACAGCAGCGCCATGTCCAGGCCGAGGCCGACCGCGAACACGGTCCCGAGCCACCACCCGAGCCGTTTGCCCCGGGTCAGCTGCCCGATCAGCCAGGCGAGAGTCACCGCGTAGAGCCCCACGGAAATCGTGAACTTGAGCGGCTTGAGCCAAATGGGCGCGTTGACGAGGCTGCGATCGTCGAAAACAAGACCTCCGAGCGCGATCACCCCGAGCACCGCCATCGCCGCCGCCAAGATCATCAGCGGGCGATGCAGTACTGTCCTGGATCCCTTGTCCACCATGGATTAGAGGGTTCCGTGGGGCTCCACATCGAACACTGGAGTACTCCCCCGGATCGAAGGTGGGGAAGGCCCTACCGCCGACCTGTGGGTAATAGTGCCGTCACCGTGACCGGCAGTTGTGCCGTTTGACCGCACTCCCCTCTTTTCTAGCGTGTCCTTCACAAGAGCAGACAGGGCGTCCCCTGGTGCTCACCGGGATTTCCAGCGAGATGAGAGGAGGTGGCCCATCAATGACCGGTACGGGATATCAGGCAGACGCAGCTGCGATGGCGCGCGCCGTCCAGGGGTTCGAGGAAACCGCGTCGAACGCCAAGACCACGATGGCCAGCTTGGAGAGCGAGCTGACCCAGACCCTGCACAACTACAAGGGTGACCAGGCGGTCGCGTTCTGGGACCTGCAGCGCCGTCTGCAGGAGAAGATGACCATCGCCGTGAACGAGCTCAACACGATGTCGCGCCTCGTCCACGAGAGCAACCGGAACTACAACTCGGGTGACGAGCAGGTCCGGGAAAGCCTGACCGGGGTCAGCGGAACCGTCGACCAGACCGTGATCCACCGGCTGAACCCCTGATCCGCGAGAGGACCACCAATCATGGCTGACGTCGTCGAAATCAACTTCGCCGCGCTGCAGCACAGCTCGGCCTCGCTGGCCGCCAAGGCCAAGGCGCTCACCTCCCAGCTCGAACAGCTGCACACCAACCTGCAGCCGATCACCCAGACCTGGTACGCCTCCGGCAGCTCCGCCGGTGAGGCCGCCCGTGCGTCTGAAACCCGCCTGCGCCAGGCCACCGCGGACATCGTGGCGATCATCGCGCAGTTCGGTGGCAAGGTCGGCGACGCCCACGATCTCCAGCACAGCCTGGAGAACCGCAACCAGGGCCTGTTCGCCGGCTGATCCCCCATCCGTCGGTCGGCCGGTGCTTTCACCCCCCTCGGCACCGGCCGGCCGGCTTTGCGCGTAGTCGTCCTTTGTTGGCATGGCCGATCACGAGAGAGCCGGGATCAATGCAAGACCAGTCGTACTACGTCCATCTGGAATCGCTGAAGGACTTCGTGCGGGAACTGGAGACCCAGATCCATGCGATGTCCAAGCCGAACGACTTCCTGCTGACCCTGAGCGAACAGCCGTTGTTGTTCGGCGAGTTCGGGGAGGCGGGTTCCCTCAACAAGGCGCATCAGGCGGCCGTCGCCGAGATGCAGGGGCTGTTGGACCAGGTCAAGGGCGCGATCACTTTCGCGCAGGACGTCACCACGACCGTCGCGGACGGCTACGCCGCGGCCGATGACTCGGTCGCGGGCGACATGAACCACTCCAGCCAGCAGACCGGGCTGCTCGATCCGCTGCTCAACGTCCTCGGCGGCGTGCTGGGTGGCAACAACGGCTCGAACGGCGGGGGGAACAAGGGATGACCGACACCGCGCACACGAACTTCGCCGCCTATTCCCACCAGCAGCTCTACGCGATGCTGCAGGCAGGCGACCCCAACACGGCACGCCACGCGGCCCACAAGTGGCAGTCCACCGGCACCGGCCTGTTCGAACAGGCCGAGAATCTCACCGGTGAGCTGAAGGACTTCTCCGGCAGCTGGACCGGTGGCGCGGCCGACAAGTACCACACGATGATCAGCGACCTCGTCGGCGGAATCCGCAAGGTCGCCCAGACCGCGAACGCGATGAACCACCTCCTCGAGGACGCGGCGGACGCGCTGGTGAAGGCGAAGAAGGAGATGCCGCCGCCGGTCGCGGTGCCGGACGTCTCCCCCGCCGACGTCGCGTTGGCCGTCAACCCGCCGCTGCTGCCCCCGGACTCGTCACCGGCGACGATCGTCAACGCCGCGCAGCAGCGGCAGCTGGCCATCGCGAACGTCGAAGCGCAGCAGCAGGCCGCGGGTGCGGCCAGCGCGGCGCACAGCAAGGCGATCGTGGTGATGACGCAGCTCGCGGGTGACTACACCACGGCGGAGGAGTCCATTCCGGCCTCGCCGAACGCCGTCGCGCCGCCGCCGGTCACCGGGGGCGGTTCGGCCCCGGGCGGTGGCTCCGTCGGCAACAACATCGGGGGAACGCCCGGTGGTGTCGGCGTGGTGCCGGGCGACAACACGCACCCGCTGCCGTCGGACGGCTCCACTCCGCCCACCAACGGGCAGCCCGGCCAGCCGCCCAAATCGAACCCGTTGTTCGGCGACATGTTCACCGCCGGTCTGGCGGCGGCCTCGGCCGCCGCGTTCGGCCGGTTCGGTTCGATCATGCCGCGCGTTCCCGGGTGGGCCAACGGCAAGAACCCGAACGAGAACAAGGACAAGAACGGCGAGCCAGTCGGCGGAGGTGCCGGTGCGGCCGGCGCGACCGCGGGCGGTGCGGGCGGCGGCATCCCGATCGGCGGGGGCGGCGCGCCCTCGCTGGACGGCGGTGCGATCGGTGCCGGCGGGGGCGGGGTCTCCGGGCCCGGTGAGGTGCCCGCCGCGTTCTCCGGTCTGGCCGGCGACGGCGGCTCGGGCAGCGCGATGAGCGGGCTGGCGGGCGGAGCCGCCGGTGCCGCGGGCGCGGCGGCGGCCAAGGGCGCGATGCCGATGATGCCCATGATGCCGATGGGCATGGGCGCGGGCGGCGACATGGGCTCCGGACGGCGGATCCCGCCGTGGCTCGTGGAGACCGAGAACGTCTGGGGTCAGTCGTCCCCCGTCGCTCCGGCAGTGCTCGGCGAAGAACCCGAACAGTACTGATTTTTTTCCTGAACAGGAGAGGCGGCTCGGTGATGGCATCCAGTGCGGGCGGTTACCGAGTCGCCCCCGCCAGACTCGAAGCGGCGGCGGCGGAGCTCGAACAGCGCGCCGGCGTGCTCAAGACGGCGCAGACCGCGCTGGCGGGTGAGAACGTCCCCGCCACCGCGTTCGGCCAGGTATCGGCGTCCAGCGCGGCTTCGGCGACCTATACCAAGACGATCAAGGACGTCGCGAGCAAACTCGACGGCCAGATCACCAAGGCGACGGTGATCCACCAGGGTCTGACGTCGGCGGCGGGTGGCTACCGGCGCGCAGACGTCCAGGTCGCCGCTTCCTACCGGGCGTTGATGCCGGAGAACCCGTTGCCCAAGGCCGGGAATCCGGCGGGCGTCGGCGGCGCGGCCGACACCGGGCAGTGGGCGACCGCGATCGCCGAGAACCGCACGAAGGTCTCCGACGCGCTGACGTCGGAACGCGAACGGCTCGCGAACCTCCAGGCGAACGGCGGGAAAGCCGACGACATCGCGAACGCGCGCACCAGGATCGCGCTGTACGAGGACATCATCGCCAACGACCGGCAGATCCTGCGGTTCGATCCGTCCGGTAACGGGCGCATCGCCGAGCTGGTCGGCCGGATCGAACCGGGCACCCGAAACGTCGGCCTCTTCGTCCCCGGCGTCAACACCTCGTTCCAGAACTTCCAGAGCTACGCCGACCTCGGCAAGAGCCTGGTCGCCGCGGACGCCACCGGGCGGACCGCGATGGTCGTCTGGGCGGACGGGGTCTTCCCCCAGAACGTCGTCACCGAAGGACCGGCCGCGCATTACGCGCAGACGATGGCACCCGATCTCAAGGCGTTCGGCGACGAACTGCGCGGCCAGATCGACAGCCACGCCGGTCCGGGTGTCGTGGTCACCGCCGTCGGGCACAGCTACGGTGGCGCGACCGTGGGACTCGCGGAGCAGCTCGGGCTCAAGGCCGATCAGGTGCTGCACGTCGAGTCCGCGGGCATGGGCCACGGGATCTGGAGCCCGAGCGATCTCCCGGCCAGCCAGGCCGGTGTGCAGCGCTACTCCATGACGGCCCCCTTCGACCCGATCGTGGTCGCGCAGGGCAACGCGGGCCTCATCGAATGGCTCGGCGCCGGGCACGGAGCGGACCCCGACCGCTTCCCCGGCGTCGTCGAACTCGAAACCGGCCGCGACGCGAACGGCGACCTGCAGTGGGGCTTCGATTCCCACAGCGGTGTGCTCAAGCCCGGTTCGGATTCGTGGAACAACATCTACGGTGTGATCACGGGCGGACCGCTCACGCATGAAGGCTTCACGGGCGGCTCGCTGGGCGAGATGGTCGTCGAGGGCGTTGGCCGGGGTTTGTGAGGAGCACCAGATGATCACCAGGAACACCGGACTCGACCCGCTGGCCGAGGACCTGACGGCGGTCATCGACGGCGTCGCGGGCACCTTCGGCACCACCGCGGAACGCACCGTCGAAGGCGAACTGGACTGCGACCCGACCCAGCCGGGCCGCCTGCTCTGCTGGCAGTACGGCCTCCGGGTGGACGACGCGACCGACGCGGTCCGCAAACTCGTCGACGTCGTCCTGCCGCTGCTGGAAGGTCAGGGCTGGCGGGCGCGCGACCGCAGCAACCCGCGTGAGCTGATCGCGCAGTTCAGCCGCGACGGCGCCGACTTCAACGTGCACGTCTCCCGCGCCGGTGACGGCGTGGCCATCGTGGGCTCGACGGCCTGCGTATCCGTCCCCTAGGAAACCTTGGAAGCCCAGGGGGTCGCAAAGACCTCGTGAGCGGCAGGGGTGTCCCCCAGTACACCGCTGTCGCTCACGAGGCGCGAAAACGCGAAGGCCGCCAGCCCCGTCGCTTGCCCCGCCGGACCGCGGCCACCACCACGCCCGCCGCGATCGCGGCGGCCACCCCGGCTATCGCGAGCACGCCGGAGACCTTGTCTGCGCCCGCGCGGGCCGGTGCCGCCGCGGGGACGACGTAGGTGTCCGGGCCGACGCTCGGCGGCCCTCCCGGACCGGGGGTACCGGCCGGGATCGCGGCGGAAACGGCGGCGTAGGCGTCGATCGCGCCCCAGCCTCGCCGGGGGTCGTGCGCGCCGCTCGGCCCGCGGTGCGCGGTCAGCGTCAGCCGCGCGACGACCTGCTCGGGTGACAGCTCGGGGTGATAGGCGCGCACGAGCGCGGCGACACCCGCCACGTGCGCGGCCGCCAGGCTCGGGTCGCTCACCGGCCATCGGTGCGCCACGGTGCCGCCCGCGCCCGCGGACGTGCTGACCAGTTCGGCGCCGGGTGCGGAAACACCCACGTAGGCACCGGATTCCGTCTGCACCGCTTCGCCGGCCTGGTTGGTCGACCCCACGGCGAGCACGCCTGGTGTCGCGGTCGGATACGACGTCTGCCCTTGCTGGCTCCCCGCGGCGGGCGAGACGATCAGCGCGCCTTTTTCCCTGGCACGCGAAACGGCGCCGCCGAGCGCGGGGCTGTCGGAAGCGGCCGGGACGGCGATCAGGATGATCCCGGCGCCGCGGTTCAGCGCGGTCTCGATGGCGGACGCGAGCTGTCCGGGATCACCGCCGCCGTTCGCCTGGGTGTAGCGGATCGGCAGGATCTTGGCGCCGGGCGCGATCCCGACGAACGTCGTGGACGGATCCGGCTGCGCGCCGACGATCCCGGCGGCGATCGTGCCCCTGCCGTCGCAGTCGTCGGACTCGGTGCCCTGGCCGCCGACGAGCTGGCCGGACGCGAACTGGCCGTTGCTCCCGTCGACTCCGGTGCCGACCACCGCGACCAGCTGACCGGTGCCGCGCGACAGCGGCCAGATCCGCGCGGGATCGATCAGCCGCTGCCCCCACGGGACGGCCGCGGTGTAGGTGCCGGACGGGTTCGCGCACTGCTCGGCGACCGCCGCCGACGGGACGGGGGTGCCGAGCAGACCCATGCCGAGCGGTCCCACGAACAGAGCGCATCCCGCGACGGCACTTTTACCGGCAAACCCCACCATTCCTCCAGAATCCCCTTGTCACACAAGGGAATTCTACTGCCGAACCTCAGCGCAGGTCCATCCCGAGGTCGAGTGCGGGCGAGGAGTGGGTGAGCGCTCCGACGGCGAGGAAGTCCACACCGGACTCCGCGTAGGCCCGCGCCACGTCCAGCCGCAGCCCGCCCGAGGATTCCAGCCGGGTCTTCGGCGAGACCTCGTCGCGCCGGTCGACGGCCTTCGCGCACTCGTCGGGCGTGAAGTTGTCCAGCAGCACCTCGTCGGCCCCCGCGGCGAGCGCCTCCTCCAGCTGGTCCAGGTCGTCGACCTCGACCTCGCAGTGCAGTCCGGGCGCGTGTTCGCGCGCGGCGGCGAGGGCAGCGGTCACCGAACCGGCGGCGACCACGTGGTTGTCCTTGATCAGCACCACGTCACCGAGCCCGAGCCGGTGGTTCACCCCGCCGCCCGCGCGGACGGCGTACTTCTCCAGCAACCTGAGCCCGGGCAGGGTCTTGCGGGAATCCCTTACCTTGCAATCGGTTCCCTCCAGCGCGGCCACCCAGGCGGCGGTCGCGGTGGCGATACCCGACAGGTGGCACAGCAGGTTCAGCGCGGTGCGTTCGGCGGTGAGCAGGCCGCGCACCGGACCGCGGACGACCAGCGCGGGCTCACCGGCGGTCAGCCGGTCACCGTCGTCGCGGGCGGCCAGGATCTCCAGGCTCGAACCGAGCACGACGTCGAACACCGCGAGCGCCACCGGGATCCCGGCGACCACGCCGGCCGTCCTCGGCGTGAGCTCGGCCAGCGCCTCGGCCGATTCCGGCACGGTGGCGTTCGTCGTCGCGTCGGGCCCGTAGCGCAGGTCCTCGGCCAGGGCCGTGGTGACGACGCGGTGCACATCGGCGACGTCGAGACCGTGTTCGGCCAGCGCCTTGGTGACCCACGGGGACAATTCACTCATGCCACAACCTCCAAAGCGATCGGATCGGCCAGCACCGGCTGCCCCGACGGGCTGAGCCGGATCAGCTGGCCGCGTTGCCAGGCGTTGTCGTCACGTTCGGGGAAATCGGTCCGCACGTGGCAGCCACGGGATTCCGTCCGGCGCGCGGCCGCCGCGACCAAGGCCTCCGCCACCAGCGTGAGCGCCGCGTCCTCGACGATCCGAGGCGTCCACAAAGGACTCTCGACCATCGAAAGATCCAGCACCGAGCCGACGACCGACAGGCCTTCCGCGTCCCGGCCGATCGCGGCGTAGCGGCTCATCGCCCGCTGCAGCGCGTCGCGGTCGGCCACCGGGACGGTCGCCCGGGACGCGAGCACACCGCGGCGCGGGTCGCCGAGCTGTCCGGTGGCGAGGTCCGCGGCGACCGCCTCGGCCACCCGCCGCCCGGCGACCAGGCCTTCGAGCAAACTGTTGGAGGCCAGTCGATTCGCGCCGTGCAGGCCGGTCCTCGCGACCTCGCCCGCCGCGTAGAGACCGAGGACGCCGGATCGTCCGTCCACAGTGGTCACCACACCGCCGCAGGCGAAATGCGCGGCGGGAGTGACCGGGATCGGGTCCTTCGCCGGGTCGATCCCGAGCACCGCGCACGCCGCGTGCACGGTCGGGAACCTCTTCGCGAACCCGGAGATGCCTGTGGCGTCGAGCAGAACGTGATCGTCGATCCCGCCGGGCGCTTGCGCCATCCGGCTCGTGATCGCCGCCGAAACGACGTCCCGGGGCGCGAGATCACCGAGCGGGTGCACTCCACGCATGACCGAAGCGCCCGTCGCGTCGTGCAGGGTCGCGCCCTCGCCGCGCACCGCCTCGGTGACCAGCGGGAGGCGGCCACGCGCGCCCGGGGTGAACAGGACCGTCGGGTGGAACTGGACGAATTCGACGTCCGCGACCTGAGCCCCCGCGCGCAACGCGAGCGCCAGCCCGTCCCCCGTGGCGATCTCCGGATTCGACGTCGCGTGGTAGAGCTGTCCCAGCCCGCCGCTGGCCAGCAGCACCGCCGGCGCCCGGACGACCCCGGGCACGCCGTCGTGGTCCAGGACGGTCACGCCGACGACCTCGCCCGCGGGCGTGCGGATCGCGTCGACGGCGATGTGGTGCTCCAGTACCGGGATCCGCCGGTCACCGGCCTTGGCGACCAGCGTCCGCTCGACCTCCGCGCCGGTCGCGTCGCCACCGGCGTGGATGACGCGGAACGCGCTGTGCCCGCCTTCCCTCGTGCGGGCGAGCTCGGTCCTTCCCGCGGCCGCCGGGTCGAAGCGGGCGCCCGCGGCACGCAGCTTGGCCACCGCGGCCGGGCCGCCCGCGATGATCGAGCGGACGGCGTCGTCAGCACAAAGCCCGGCACCGGCGGTGAGCGTGTCTTCGGCGTGTTTGCCGACCGAGTCACCTTGCTCGTGCTCGCCCTCCAGCACGACGGCGATACCGCCCTGAGCCCAGCGGGTGTTCCCGTCGGAGACAGCCCCCTTGGTGACCACCAGGACGTGCAACCCGAGTTCCTGGGCGCGCAGCGCGGCGGTGAGCCCGGCCACTCCGCTGCCGATCACCACGAGATCGGCGGCGGCCTCCCAGACGGGGTGGGTTTTCGCCTGGAGAGCGGTAACCGGGCCGGTCATTCTCCGCCGCCAGGCTGCCCGATCTCGATCATGCGCTGCACGGAAGCGCGGGCCCGGGCGGCTGTCTCGGTGTCGACGTGGACCTCGTCCGCGCCCTCTCGCAACGACCGCAGCAAGGCGGCAGGCGTGATCATCTTCATGTACCGGCAGGACGCCCGGTCGTTCACCGCGCGGAAGTCGATCTCCGGCGCGGCCTTGCGCAGCTGGTGGATCATCCCGATCTCGGTGGCCACGAGCACCGACTTCGCCTTGGTGTCGCGGGCGGCGTGGACCATGTCGCCGGTCGAGAGGATCTTGACCCGCTCAGGGGCGACGGCGCCTTCTCCGGCGAGGTACAGCGCCGACGTCGCGCAGCCGCATTCCGGGTGGATGAACAGGTCCGCGTCCGGGTTCTCCGAGGCCCGCTCGGCGAGCTCGGCACCGTTGATACCAGCGTGCACGTGGCATTCCCCGGCCCAGACGTGCATGTTCTCCCGGCCGGTCACGCGCTTGACGTGCGCGCCGAGGAACTGGTCCGGCAGGAACAGAACCTCCTGGTCAGCGGGGATGGAGGCGACCACGTCGACGGCGTTCGACGAGGTGCAGCAGATGTCGGTCTCCGCCTTGACCTCGGCCGTGGTGTTCACGTAGGAGACCACGACCGCGCCGGGATGCTCGGCCTTCCAGGCGCGCAGTTCGGCGCCGGTGATCGAGTCCGCGAGCGAACAACCGGCCCGCGCGTCCGGGATCAGGACCGTCTTCTCCGGCGCCAGGATCTTCGCCGTCTCGGCCATGAAGTGCACGCCGCAGAAGACGATGGTGGACGCGTCGCTGCTCGCCGCGATCCGGCTGAGCGCGAGGGAATCGCCGGTGAAGTCGGCGATGTCCTGGATCTCGGGCACCTGATAGTTGTGCGCGAGCAGGACGGCGTCACGCTTGCGAGCGAGGCTCCGCACCTCCTCCGCCCAAGCCGCGTCGGCGACGACGCCACCGTAGGGAGTCAGGTCGTTCTCAAACGTGATCGTCATCGTTCTGGCCCTCCGGACCGATTTGTCCACTGTCGGTTTTCGCCTTACAATCGAAAACCGTGCGAAGTCATCTTAACACCCAGACCCCCCTGGCCCACGAGGTTTTGGGAGCGGTCCTTCAAGTGCGCTCGGACACACTCCGGGTCCTGCTGTGGCGGCGCGCGCTCGATCCCCACCTGGGCCGCTGGTCCCTTCCGGGCGGCAGGCTTCGCCCGGATGAAGACGTCGAGGCGTCCATTCGGCGGCAGCTCGCGGAGAAGGTCGACGTACGTCAGTTGAAGCATGTGGAGCAGCTGGCCGTGTTCAGCGCGCCGAACCGGGTACCGGGCCCGCGCGTCGTCGCGACGGCGTTCCTCGGCCTCGTACCGTCCGATGTGGACCCCGAGATCCCGGAAGACACCGAGTGGCACGACGTTTCCGAGCTGCCGCGGACGGCGTTCGACCACGAGTCCATCGTGCTGCGCGCGCGGGACAGGCTCCGCTCGAAGCTCTGCTACACGAATCTCGGGTTCGCGCTGGCCCCGGAAGAGTTCACCGTTTCGGCGTTGCGGGGGCTGTACTCGGCTGCGCTCGGTTACCGGGTCTCCGCGACGAACCTGCAGCGTGTGCTGTCCCGGCGCGGACTGCTCCTCCCCACCGGCCACACCGCCCCGCCCGGGCGCAGCGGCGGACGTCCGGCGGCGCTCTTCTCCTTCGCGGGCAAGGGGATGCAGATCACCGATCCGTTCGCGGTGTTCCGTCCGCCCGCCGGAAAGTGACCGTCCTGCGAAGTCCTCGCGGTCCCCGTACCTTGAACGGGTGACCGAGCCGAGCGATGAGTCCTCCGGGAAGGCGATCTTGCCGCTGTTCCCGCTACAGACCGTGCTTCTGCCCGGAACACACCTCCCGTTGCACATTTTCGAACCGCGCTACCGGCAGCTGATGACCGACCTCGTCGGCGACGTCGTCCCGGACCGCGAGTTCGGCGTCATCGCGCTGCGTTCGGCGATGATCCGGGAGGTGAGCGGGCCCGAGCACGTCCACGAGGTCGGCTGCAGCACGGTGCTGCGCGAGGCGAAACGACTGCCGGACGGCAGATTCGACGTCGTCACCACCGCGCGGCGCCGCTTCCGGCTGCTCGAGATCGACCGCGTTTCCGCGCCGTACCTGATCGGCTCGGTCGAATGGGTGCCCGACGACCGGGTCGCCTCGGTACACGGCGACACCGTGACCAGGCTCGCCGACGTCGCGAAAGCGGCTCACCGGCGCTATTGCGAGTCCGCCTGGAACGCCGACGACTGGACCACACCGCCCGAAGACGGCGACATCGCGGCGCTCGCGTACCGGCTCACGTCGGACTGCCTGCTCCCCCTGGAAGACCGGCAGCGCCTGCTGGAGGAGACCAACCCGCTGCGGCGGCTGAGGATCGCGTGCCGGCTGCTGACGCGGGAGGCCGGGTTCCTCAGCACGCTCGGCGCGGTGCCGATGCCGCCGGGGGAACTCGGCGAGTTCACGCGCCCCTCGAACCTGAACTAGGCCCCCTCAAGCGCTATGAAAGGCCCCTTCATTGCAAATTTTGCAATGAAGGGGCCTTTCATAGCACGCGCGAAACTTACTTGCCGGACTCCGGAGCGCTCTCGCCGTCCGCCCCGTTCCCACCGGTCCCGAACTTGCTCCACACCTTGCCCGCCGCCCCGGACACCGCCTCGCCGACGTCGCTGAACACCTTCATCAGCGGGTCGGACGAGCTGTTCCAGGAGTCCTTGTACGACTTCGCGGCCGACTTCAGGTCGTCGCTCCAGGTGGACGACGGCGCGTCCGCGTCGCGGCGCGGGTACCCGCCGGCCAGGATGCCCCGGTACTCCTCGGAAGCGGCCCACTTCTGCAACTGCGCCGCGCGCACGACGGCCAGCGGATGCGACATCGTCTCGACGTAACGCAGCTTCAGGTAGCTGTCGCGGATGTCCTCGACCGACTCGTACTCCGACGCCTGCTGCAGGAACGCCGGGATGTCGATCTTCGACGGGTCGATCCCGCCCGCGACCAGGATCTGCGACCGCAGCGCCGCCGTCGGGTCCTGCGAGCACAGCAGCCCTGCGCGGTCGCAGGACAGCTCGGCCTTGCGGTACCACTCGCGCAGCGCGGCGATGACGACGCGGATGCCGATGGCGCTCACCGGCGTCCACGACATCGACATCTGCAAGCCGATCAGCCGGATCATGATCGTGCGGTACACCGCGTGCCCGGACAGCACGTGTCCCATCTCGTGCCCGATCACGAACCGCAGCGACGCGAGGTCCATCGCCTCGACGGCCGCGGTGTTGAGCACGATGAACGGCTCGTCCATGCCGATCGTCTGCGCGTTGACCTCGGGGCTGCGGGCGACGAACAGGTTCGGCACGCGGTCGAGGTCGAGCGTCTCGGCGCATTCGTTGCGCAGCTTGTCCAGTTCCGGATACTGCTTCGGGCCGACCCGGATCCCGGACGCGAGCGCCATGAGCCGCTCACCACGCTCGGCGTAAAAGCCCGAAACGGCCTTCACGACCTGCGCGAATCCGGGGACCGCGCGAAGCGTCGCCAGGGCACCGCGGTCGACGGGGTGCTCGTAGGCGCGCGGGCTGATGCCCGGGAAGCGGACGGCGTTGTGCCGGGAAACCTCGATGTCGTCGGTCAAGAGAAAGCCCCCTAGAGAAGTTGCCGCCCACCCTAGAGGAAATTCGTCAGCCGAGGCGGCGACCCAGGTCTTCTCGTCCGTTCCACGCGGTCAGCAGCGTGTAGGCCAGCGTCGTCATCAGCGGCGCGGCGAGCATGATCCACGGCGATTCGATCTGCGGCGCCTTCGCGATGATGTCCCCGACGGCGGGCGCCGAGGTGATCTCGTAGCGGCCGTTGGCGAACGAGACGCCCATCGTCGTGCCCAGCCAGCCCGCGAGGGTCGCGCCGCCGGTCGCCGCGATCAGCACGACCGGGCCGCGGCGCTCCCGCAGCAGCCAGGTCACGATGCCGATCAGCAGCCCGGCGCCGAGCGCGAGGAAGCCGTAGATGGCGAGGTCGTCGAAACGGTGCCAACTCTCGAGTTCCAGTGGCGCGAGGCCGCCGCGGTCGTTGATCACCCGCATCCGCTGCGGCGGCGCGAGCCGAGACCACAGCCAGGCCAGCGGAAACCCGAGCAGCCCAGCCGTGGACAGCACGCTGACCGCGGGCAGCAGATCCGCCTTGACGACGACCTTGGGGTGCGGGCGGCGCGGCTTCGGCAGCACGGGCACCGACCAGGGATCGGGCACGCTGGAAGACAGGTGTGCCGGTTTGCCCGTCGTCTCGCCCAACCCGGACTCCTCCCTCGCGCTGCTTGTGCAGAGCGTAACCAATGACGCTCCCAGCGCACGCAACCCGGCACGCATCTCTCGCGTTTCGTCCTCTGGATGCGGTAGATGCGCGTGCAACTAACGCATTTAGAGGACGAAACGCGCAAAGTCAGCCGACGAGTTCACCGTGACGGCTGCATCGGGCCGTCCAGCCCACCGGGGTGATCTGGACGACCATCCGCCGCGCGCAGAACGTGCAGTAGCGCGGCGGTTCGAGTGCCGTTCTCGGGTTGTGACAGGCGGGATGTTCCGCGCCACCGTCGGACGTCTGTCCACAGTGGACGCAAAACGCCGGTCGGTCAGAGGACGTCACTGATCGCCTTCACCGGCATCTTCAGCTCGTCGAGCATCTCCAGGTCCGCGGTGGCCGGGCGGCCGAGGTTGGTCAGGTAGTTGCCGACGATGATCGCGTTGATGCCGCCGAGCATGCCCTGCTTGGTGCCCAGGTCGCCGAAGGTCAGCTCACGGCCGCCGGAGAAGCGGAGCAGCGGACGCGGCATCGCCAGCCGGAACGCGGCCACGGTGCGCAGCGCGTCCTTGCCCTCGACGACCTCGTAGCCCTCGTACGGCGTCCCCGGCTGCGGGATGAGGAAGTTCATCGTGCATTCGTCCGGGTTCAGCTCGGCCAGCTGCGCGGCGAACTCGGCGCGCTGTTCGACGCTCTCCCCCATGCCGATGATGCCGCCGCAGCAGACCTCCATGCCCGCCTCGCGGATCATCCGCAGGGTCTCCCAGCGCTCTTCCCACGTATGCGTGGTGACGACGTTCGCGAAGTGCGAGCGCGCGGTCTCCAGGTTGTGGTTGTAGCGGTGCACGCCCATCTCGACGAGCTCGTCGACCTGCTCCTGCGTGAGCATGCCGAGCGAGCAGGCGATCTGGATGTCGTTGCCGTCCTCGCGGATGGCCTTGATCCCCTCGCGGACCTGCGAGAGCAGCCGCTTGTCGGGACCGCGGACGGCGGCGACGATGCAGAACTCGGTCGCGCCGGTCTCGGCGGTCTGGCGGGCGGCCTTGACCAGGCCGGGGATGTCCAGCCACGCCGAACGCACCGGCGTCGGGAAGCGGCCGGACTGCGAGCAGAAGTGGCAGTCCTCGGGGCAGCCGCCGGTCTTGAGGCTGATGATGCCCTCGACCTCGACCTCGGGGCCGCACCAGCGCATCCGGACCTCGTGGGCCAGCGCCAGCAGGTCGGTCAGGTGGTCGTCGTCGAGCTTCAGGATCTCGACGAGCTGCTCTTCGCTGAGCCCGACACCACGCTCGAGGACCTGGTCACGCGCCACGGCGAGGATGTCGACGGTCTCCGGGGCTGTGGTCACGAGGCGGCTCCTGTTCGGGGTGGGGCGGTAGTGCGAAGGCACATCATCGTGCACGACCGGGCGCCTCGCTGACAGCGACGCAGGTCACTTCTGGGCCGAGGCGCGGCCGACGAAGCATTCCGGGTCGAACTCCCCGCCGAACCACGGCGAGAGACCCGCCCTGGCCTTGGCGGCGAACTCCTCGGGCCCGGCGTCCCCGAGACCGGCGGGCAGCACGCCCAGCAGCGGGGCGCCGGCGGCGACCGGCAGGTCCTGCAGGTTCGACACCGACGCCAGATCCGGGTCTTCGGGCCACGAGCCGATGATGACCCCGGCGACGGTGAGGCCGCGTTTGGTCGCGACCTCGGCGGTCAGGGCGGTCGCGTTGAGCGTGCCCAGCCCGGCCTCGGCCACGACGATCACCAGCGCGCCGAGCGACCAGGCGACGTCGGCGAGCGAGGCGCCGTCGGCGTCGAACCGGACCAGCAGCCCGCCCGCGCCCTCGATGAGGGTGAGGTCGTGCTCGCCGTTCAGGTCGCTCGCGGCCGCGGCGATCTCGCTCGGCGGCAGCGTCGGCAGGCCCGAAAGCCTGGACGCCGCCTCCGGCGACAGCGGATCCGGGTATCGCCGCAGCTCACGAGTGGTGACCGGCCCGGCGAGCCGGAGGACGTCGGCGAGATCACCCGGCTCGTCCGGTCCGACTCCGGTCTGCGCCGGTTTCAGGACGGCGACGCGTTGGCCCTGCCCGGCGGCCAGCGCGGCGATGGCGGCGGTGGTGATCGTCTTGCCGACACCCGTACCGGTGCCGGTTATGACCAGCATGCTCACGTAGGAACAACTTAGTGGGTCCGGATCGAGTCCCACTGAACGGCGTCCGTTAGCCCCCGGAAGTGGTGACGGCCCCGACCGGTGTGAACGACGGGCTCTCGTCATCCGACAGGTAGACCTGCGCCGCCCCGACGTCGAAATACATCCCGGTCAGGTGGAGCTCGCCGCGCGCCTCCGCCTCGGCGATCAGCGGGTAGTGGCGCAGGTGCTCCAGCTGCTGCAGCACGTTCTGCAGCGCCAGCCGGTTGACCTCCGTGTCCGGGCGTTCGCCGTCGAGGGTCACCGAGACCTTGCGCTTGGCGCTCGGCTCGGCGTGCTTCAGCCAGGACGCCAGCATCGGCGCGCCGTCGGGGGCACCGGTGGCCAGCGCCTGCATCGCGCCGCAGCCGGAATGCCCGCAGACCACGATCTCGCGCACCTTCAGCACGCCGACGGCGAACTCGACGGTGGCGCCCATCGACGGGTCGGCCCGGCGGGCGGGCACGAGGTTCCCGATGTTGCGGACGGTGAACAGGTCCCCGGGACCGCTCGTGGTGATCATGTTCGGCACGATCCGCGCGTCACCGCAGGTGATGAACAGGGTGTGCGGCGACTGTCCGCCCGCCAGCTTGCTGAGCGCGGGCTGCATGAGCGCGGCCGTGCGCCGCTGGAACTCGGTCGCGCCGCGCAGCGTCGGCCCGCCACGCTGACCGGGCAGTTCGACGTCCTTGGCCTGCCAGTCGGACCACGGCGCGAGGAACCGCGGCACCGAACGCGCGGCGGCCGTCCTGGACAGGGTGGGATCGCCGGATTTGCCGTTGGCGAACCACGGATGCCCGACCTCGTCGACGATCACCTCGCCGCCGGCGCGTTCGTGTCCCTGCTGCCAGTTCGAAAGGCTCTCGAAGGCGGCGTGGTCGAGATAGTCGACGACGAGCTCCAGGGTCACCTTCGCGCCGTCGGGCACGGTCGCGAGCACCCGGCTGAGCCTCGGCACCGAAAGGAAGGTCAGGACACCTTCGACGACGACGCGCCATTCGTCACCGTCGCGTTCGGCGTGGATCCCGGACCACACGGTGCGCCGCAGCATCAGCAGCACCGAAAGCCCGATGCCGAGCAGAACGCCGGTGAGCAGGTCGAAGACGACGACGCCGGCGAGCGTCACCAGGTACAGCCCCAGGTCGCCGTGCTTGAGGACCTGCTTGATGTGGCCGGGGTTCACCAGTTTCGCGCCGACGTGGACGAGCAGTCCGGCCAGCGCGGCGAGCGGGATGTTCTGGATCAGCCCGGCGAACGCGGCGACGAACACCAGGATCCAGACCCCGTGCAGGACCGCCGAAGCGCGGGTGCGGGCACCGGCGGCGACGTTGGTCGAGCTGCGGACGATCACGCCGGTGACCGGGAGTCCGCCCAGCGCGCCGGAGGTCATGTTCGCGGTGCCCTGCCCGATCAGTTCGCGGTCGAGGTTCGACCGCGGTCCGGTGTGCATCTTGTCGACCGCGACGGCCGACAGCAGGCTCTCCACGCTGGCGATCAGGGCGATGGTGATGACCGCGAGGGCGAACGCGCCCCAGCCGGTGTCCGGGAATTCGGGCGCGAAACGGATGTTGAGCAGGTCACCGGGCAGGTTGACGCGGGGCAGGGTCATTCCGGCGACGACGGACAGCACGGTCACCAGCCCGATCGCGGCGAGCGGGCCCGGCACCTTGCGGACGGACTTGGGCAGCCGCGGCCACAGCAGCAGGATGCCGATGGTGAGCACGCCGATCAGCGCGGCGGTGTCGTGGTGGCCGACGATCTGCGCGGGCAGCTCGGCGATGTTCTTGAGCGCGGAGCTCTGCGCCGATCCACCCAGGACGACGTGGAGCTGGCCGAGGACGATCGTGACGCCGATACCGGCGAGCATGCCGTGCACGATGGCGGGCGAGATCGCTAGCGCCGCGCGGGCGATGCGGCTCAGCCCGAGCAGGATCTGGAGCGCCCCCGCGGCGACGGTGATCGCGCAGGTGGTCGCCCAGCCGAAGGTCGCGATCGTCTCGGCCATGATCACCGTCAGACCGGCGGCCGGGCCGCTGACCTGCAGCGGGGAGCCGCCGAGGGCTCCGGCGACCACACCTCCCACCACGGCCGCGATCAGCCCCGCGACGATCGGCGCCCCTGACGCGAGAGCGATCCCGAGCGAGAGCGGGACGGCGACGAGGAACACCACCAACGAGGCGGGCAGGTCGTGACGGAGCACGGCGAGAGGTTTCTTGGACACCAACATGATCACCAGGAAACTGGTGATTTGTCCGCTATGCACCACCTGATCGAGTGAACATCGTCCTTCAGAAGGGTGGCGTGGCCCACTTTTGGGCCATTTCGTTGCCTGGAGATGGCGTCGATGTTGCGAAAAGCCTTAAGTCCTCCCGGATCCTGGGAAATAACGGTCGGCCGCCCGGCCAACTACGTGATGGCCCCCTTCACTGCGCCTAGGCGCAGTGAAGGGGGCCATCATGTACCGAGGATGCTCAGGACTTCACCGGTGAAGCGGCCGAAGTGAACGACCGGTGCGCCGCGTCGAGCAGGTACACGTTCGCCTTCCCGACGTCGAAGTACATGCCCGTCAGCCGGAATTCGCCCCGCGCCAGCGCGGCCTCGACCACCGGGTACGAGCGCAGATTTTCCAGTTGCTGCACCACGTTGTGCAGGGCGAGCCGATCACCCTCCTGCGCGGGGCGGGCGCCGTCGAGCAGCACCGGCCCTTCACTGGCCTGGCGCCGCATCGTGGCCTCACCGTGGCGCAGCCAGCCGCCGAGGTGCGCGAGCCCGGTGGGCGCGTCGCCGAGCAACGCCTTCATCGCCCCGCAACCGGAATGCCCGCACACCACCACTTCCCGCACGTTCAGCAGACCGACGGCGTACTCGATCGCCGCCCCCACCGAGAAATCCGCTTCGGCGCCGGCGTGCGGGACGAGGTTCCCGATGTTCCGCACGGTGAACAGATCCCCCGGCCCGCTGGTCGTGATCAGGTTCGGCACGATCCGCGCGTCGCCACAGGTGACGAACAACGTGTGCGGCTGCTGGCCGTTCGCCAGCCCGTCCCAGGTGCTCCGCAGCAGCGGCGCCGTCCGGCGCTGGAATTCCGAGGCGCCACGGCACAACGGGACGCTGCCTCCGCGCTGGCTCGGCAGTTCGAGGTGTTCCGCCTGCCATTCCGACCACGGCGCGAGCCAGCGCGGCACCACCCGGGAGGCGACACCTCGGCGCACGGTCGGCACACCGGCCTTTCCGCGTTCGAACCATGGATGCCCGATCTCGTCGACGATCACGACTCCCCCGGCGCGTTCGTACGCGCGCTGCCAGCCGCGCAGGCAGTCGAATGCGGCGTGGTCGAGGTAGTCGACGAAGAGCTCCAGCGTCACTTCCGAACGCGCGGGGACTTCGGCCAGGACGGTCGTGAGCCTTGGTACGGAAAGGAAAGTGAGCGCGCCTTCGATGACGACGCGCGTCCGCGAACCGTCCTGTTCGACGTGGATCCCGGAGAACAGCATCCGGCGCAGCATCAGCGCGAGCGCCACCGCGATCCCCGCGGCGACGCCGGTGAGCAGGTTGACGGCGACCGCGCCGAGCAGGGTCGCGAGGTAGACCGGCAGGTCGCCGTGGCGGCGGACCTCGCGCAGATTGGTGACATTGACCAGTTTCGCGCCGACGTAGACGAGAAGACCGGCGAGCGCGGCGAGCGGGATCAGCCGCAGCGCGCCCGCCAGGAACAGGCAGCAGCCGAGGATCCAGACGCTGTGCAGGATCGCCGACGCCCGGGTGCGGGCGCCCGCTTCGAAGTTGGTCATGGTGCGCACGACGACGCCGGTGACCGGGAACCCGCCGAGCGATCCGGCGGCGACGTTCGCCAGGCCCTGGCCGATCAGCTCACGGTTGAGGTCGGTGCGCGGCCCGTCGCGTAGCTTGTCGATGGAGACGGCGGAAAGCAGGCTCTCCAGGCTGGCGATGAGCGCGATGGAGAGGACGGCGGCGATGATCGCCGCCCAGGACCCGGACGGCGCCTCGGGGACGAAACCCAGCCCTGGCAAGCCGTTCGGGAGGTCGACGCGCGGCAGGTCCAGGCCGGCCGCGACGGAAAGGCCGGTCGCCAGCGCGACGGCGGCGAGCGGACCGGGGACGCGGCGCACCGAACGCGGCATCCGGGTCCACGCCAAAAGCACGCCGACGGTGACGACGCCGACGAGCGCGGCCTGGTCGTGGTGGCCGACGATCCGGCCCGGCAGCGCGAGGATGTTCGCGATCGTGGAGCTCCCCGCGACTCCGCCGAGCACGACGTGCAACTGGCCGAGGACGAGGATCAGCCCGATCCCGGCGAGCAGGCCGTGCACGATGGCCGGAGAGATGGCCAGTGCGGCGCGGGCGACCCGGCTGACGCCGAAGAGGATCTGCACCACGCCTGCCGCGGCGGTGATCGCGCAGGTGGCGGCCCAGCCGAAGGCGGAGATGGTCTCCGCGATGACGATGGTCAGCGCGGCGGACGGGCCGCTGACCTGGAGAACGGAAGCACCGAAGAGGCTCGCGACGACGCCGCCGACGACGGCGGAGATGAGTCCGGCGAGCAGAGGGGCTCCGGCGGCGTGTGCGACGCCGAGCGAAAGCGGGACGGCCACGAGGAAGACGACGACCGAAGCCGGGAGGTCGTGGCGAAGGTTCTTCAGGAGGGTCGATGTGGGATTGCGGCGGCCCGGAGGCCCGGTGTCGTGCTCGTCACCAACGATGTCGATCATGGGGGCAGGAAACCCGATCGACGCGCAAAAGTCCGCTACGCAAAGGTTTCTCAGGTTTGCTTGTGCGCCGAAGAACTAGGGCATAACACCTTTTCGCGACAAAACACCCGAGAAGGGTCCCGATCGGACTCGCCCGTTCGCTTGACCACGACCACCCCGCGACCACGCTCTGTACCCAGCGTGGCCTTTGCGGATTGCTGTGGCCGCCGTCACACTCTTTCGGTTGAATTCAGCCCGTTTCAGGCTTTTTGCGCGGCCGCGACCACGGCCGAGGTGATCGTCGCGAGGTCTTCGGCCTCGGAGATGTAGGGCGGCATCGTGTAGATCAGGTTCCGGAACGGGCGCAGCCAGACGCCGTTCGCGGTGAGCACGTCGGTCGCGACAGCCATGTCCACCGGGTGGTCCAGTTCCACCACGCCGATGGCGCCGAGCACCCGCACGTCGGCGACCGAAGACAGCTCGCGAGCCGGTTCCAGCCCTGCCTTCAGCGCGGCTTCGATCCGCGGGACGTCGGACTTCCAGCCGCCTTCGGCCAGGATCCCCAGCGAGGCGTTGGCGACCGCGCAGGAAAGAGGGTTACCCATGAAGGTCGGCCCGTGCGCCAGTACCGGCAGTTCGCCGCACGAGATCCCGTCGGCGATCTCCGGTGTGCACAACGCCGCCGCCATCGTCAGGTAACCGCCGGTCAGCGCCTTGCCGAGGCACAGGACGTCCGGGGTGACCCCGGCGTGCTCGGCGGCGAACATCCTGCCGGTGCGGCCGAACCCGGTGGCGATCTCGTCGAAGATGAGCAGGACGCCGTTGGCCTCGGTGATCTCGCGCAGCGCGCGCAGGTACGCGGGCGGGTGGAACCGCATGCCGCCGGCGCCCTGGACGACCGGTTCGACGATGATCGCGGCGAGTTCGCCCGCGTGCTTCTCGATTTCGGTCGCGAGCAGGTCGAGGTAGTCCTGATCCGGCTCGTCGCCGAAGCCGCCGGGAGGTTTGGGCAGGAACAGCTGGTCCGGCAGGATCCCGCGCCACAGCGAGTGCATCCCGCCCTCGGGGTCGCAGACGCTCATCGGCGTGAACGTGTCGCCGTGGTAGCCGCCGCGCCAGGTCATCAGGCGCCGCTTTTCCTTGCGCCCCACCGACTGCCAGTACTGCAGGCACATCTTGACGGCGACCTCGACCGACACCGATCCGGAGTCGCACAGGAAGACGTGCCGCAGACCGTCCGGGGCGAGGTCGACCAGCGTCTTCGCCAGCCGGATGGCCGGCTCGTGGGTGAGCCCGCCGAACATCACGTGACTCATCCGGCCCGCCTGCTCGGCCAGCGCCGCGTCCAGCACCGGGTTCCGGTAGCCGTGGATCGCCGCCCACCAGGACGACATGCCGTCGACCAGCTCGCGGCCGTCGTCGAGGGTGAGCCGGACCCCGCTCGCCTCGCGGACCAGCAGGGAGTCGATCGGGCTCGGCATCGGCCCGTACGGGTGCCAGACGTGTTCCGCGTCGAGCGCGAGGAGTTCGGCGGCGTCCATCCGGCGACCCTACGACACACCCCGCTCAGCGCAGGCGCACAGGGAGGGTTTCCAGGCCGTGGACGAGGGTGCTTTCCCGCCACCGCAAGGTTTCCGGGTCGGCGTCCAGGCCAAGGCCCGGGAACCGCTCCAGCAGGCCGCGCAACGCGATCTCCGCCTCCAGCCTGGCCAGCGGGGCGCCGACGCAGTGGTGGATCCCGTGCCCGAACGCGAGATGCCCGGCCGCCGGCCGTGTGACGTCCAGCCGCTGCGGGTCTTCGAACCGCTCGGCGTCCCGGTTCGCGCCGATCAGGGAAACGAGCACGAACTCGTCCGCCGGGATCTCGACGTCGCCGACCAGGACGGATTCCCTGGTGAACCGGATGGTCGCCAGGTGGATCGCGCCGTCGTAGCGCAGGAATTCCTCGACCGCTCCGGGCAGCAGGGCGGGATCGGCGCGGAGCGCGGCCAACTGCTCCGGCTCGCGCAGCAGCGCGAGAACGCTGTTGGCGATCAGGTTGACCGTCGTCTCGAACCCCGCCACCAGCAGGAGGAACGCCATCGACAGCAGTTCTTCCCCGGAGAGCGAGTCGCCCTCGTCGCTGGCGTGGATCAGACCGGAAAGCAGGTCTTCGGCGGGTTTCGCGCGCTTTTCCTCGATGAGGTCGACGAGGTACGCGTGCATCTTCGCCGCCGCGGCACGGAGTTCCTCCGGCGTCGACCAGGCGAGCATCGTGTTCGACCACTTCGCGAACGCCGGCTGGTCGCCCGCGTGGACGCCGAGCAGTTCGCAGATGACCCGGATCGGCAGCGGGACGGCGAACGAGGGCAGGAGGTCGACGCGCTCGGCGTCACCGATGTCGGCCAGCAGTTCGGCGGTGATCTGCTCGATCCTCGGCCGCAGCCGGGAAACGGTACGCGAGGTGAAGGCCTGGTTGACCAGTTTGCGCAACCGCGTGTGGTCCGGCGGATCCGAGTTGAGCATATGGCCCGTCAGCGCGCGGACGGCGCTGTCACCGGCGGATTCGAAGCCGTCGCGTTCGAAGAGGCGCTGGACCCCGCGGGTGTCCTTGGCCATACGGGGATCCGCGAGCACGGCGCGGGCCTCGGCGTAGCCGGTGACGAGCCAGACCTCCAGGCCGCGCGGCAGGCGCACCTTCCGGACCCGGCCGCTTTCCCGCAGCAGCGCGGAGACCCGGTGCGGTTCCTGGACGAGATCCCAGGCAAGGGTCGTGACTTCTTCGGCTGCCACCATCGGTACGCCTCCCCAGCGCGCCGGTCAGCGTTCGGCCAGCGCGGCCACCACTCGCTCGGTCACTTCGGTCCAGTATGCCCGCTGTTCCTCGCGTTCGTCGGCGCCCGCGAGCCATTCCTGATGGAACCGGAGCGTGGTCTTCTGCTCGGTGCCGCTCACCGTGATCTGGAGGGTGGAGTCGTGGTCCCAGTCCTTCGGCCGCCAGGTCAGCCGGAGCTTGTCGCCCTCGGAACGACCGCGGATCTCGCCGGTCGTCCCGTTGGCCGTCTCGTACGCCGCGCCCGGCTCGCTGCCGAGTTCGGCGCCCGGACCGAGCCAGATCTCCACGCCGTCGCGTCCGACCAGGAAGTCCCACACCAGTGTGCTGTTGTACGGCACGGTCTGGGAAACGCCTACCTGCCAACCACTTCCGGCTGTTTTGGCCGTTGCTTTGGTCACGCGGGCCATCATCCCATCGGGTGTACCGTGCGTCAGTCACCGGTCCGGGTGGAGGATCTCTTTCCGTGCGCTACCGTCCGATTTCTCCCGCTCTGCTGGTCTCCGAACTGACCGAACGCATCACGGCGATCACGGGCCGCCGCCGGATCGCGGTCGCGATCGACGGCGCGGCCGGTGCGACCGAAACCACAGAACTCGCCGACGCCCTGGTCGATCCCCTGCGGGTCGCCGGTCACGCGGCGCTGAGGATCTCGGCGAACGACTTCCTCCGGCCCGCGTCACTGCGCTTCGAACGGGGCAAAAAGGACCCGGACTCGCGCTACACCGACTGGCTCGACCTCGGCGCCCTGCGCCGCGAGGTGCTCGACCCGCTCGCCGAGGACGGCAGCGGCCTGGTCCTCCCGTCGCTGTGGGACCCGGTGCGCGATCGCGCCACCAGGGCCGAACGCGTCGAACTGCCCGAAGGCGGCGTCGTCCTGCTGGACGGCGAATTCCTGTTCGGAGCCGGGCTCGCTTTCGACCTGAGCGTGCACCTGTGGCTCTCGCCCGCCGCGCTCAAGCGGCGGGTGCCCGACGAATGGGCGCTCCCCGCCTACGAGCGCTACGAACAGGAAGTCGACCCAGCGGCGCTGTCCGATGTGGTGATCCGCGTCGACGACCCGAAGCACCCGGCGCGCTACGAACCCTGACCCGTCACCGCACCGCAGCGACCGGATCGCCGTCGAGCAGGCCGGAAAGCCTGCCCGCCATGGTGTCCCATCGCCAGTTCTCGCTGACCCACTCGCGGCCGGCGGCTCCCATGCGCCGCGCCCGCACCGGATCGGCCAGCAGCGCGGCCAGCGTGTCCCGAAGCTGCTGTTCGTCGCGGCCGTCGACGACGTGCCCGGTGACCTCGTCGAGCACCGTTTCCGGCGCACCGCCGGAATTCCCGGCGACGACCGGCAGCCCGGTCGCCGAGGCCTCCAGGTACACGATGCCCAATCCCTCGACGTCGAGTCCCTTCCCCCGTGTCCGCGCCGGCATCGCGAAGACGTCGCCCGCGTTGTAGTGCGCGGGCAATTCCTTCCACGGCACCGATCCGGTGATGACGACGCTGTCCTGGACCCCCAGCGCGTCGACGAGCCCGGTGAGCGTCTTGCGATACGGGCCGCCGCCGACGATCAGCAGCGCCACGTCCGGGATCCGTTCGCGGAGTTCGGGCAGGATCCTGATGAGCATGTCCTGGCCCTTGCGCGGCACCAGCCGCGAAACGCAGACGATCGTCGGGCGGTCGCCGAGACCGTGCCGATCGCGGATCTCCTTGCCCGCGGCGTCGTCCGGCCGGTAGAGCTCGGTGTCGACGCCGCACGGGAGCATCTCCAGGCCCGCCATCGGGCCGAAAGCGGCCGAAAACCGGGAACGCGTGTACTTGCTGACGTAGGTGATCACGTCGACGGTGTCGCCGATCCGCCGCAACGCCTGCCGTGAGCCCGGGAGCATCGACCAGCCGACCTCGTGGCCGTGTGTCGACGCCAGCACCCGGCGGGCGCCGGCCGACCGCAGCGAATGCCCCAGCAGCGCGAGCGGCGCGGCGGCGCCGAACCAGACGGCCTCGCAGTCGCGGGCGCGCATGATCTCCTTGGCCCGCTTGAGAACGTCCGGGGTCGGCAGCATCAGGGACGTCGGATGGCGCACCACCTCGAACGGGGCGGCGGCGTCGAACTCGCCGTGCGAGCCCGTGCTCGATTCCCAGGACGGGGCGTAGACGACGAGGTCGTCCGCGGGCAGGCGGGTGGCCAATGAATTCAGGTAGTTCTGGATGCCCCCCGGCCGGGGCGGGAAGTCGTTGGTCACCAGCAGCGTCCTCAGCACCCCTGCAGGCTACTTGGCCCCGGACACGCGAAAGGGGCGGCACCGCTTGCGCGGCACCGCCCCTTTTCCCGCTGTTCGTCAGGCCGTCGGGCGACGGGCTCCGACGTAGTTGTTCTGCAGCGGCGACACCTTGACGACGTCACCGGTGGTCGGCGCGTGCACCATCATGCCGTTGCCGACGTACATGCCCACGTGCGAAACCGGCGAGTTGTAGAACACCAGGTCGCCCGGCTGGAGCTGCGAGCGCTGCACCGGGGCGCCGAAGGTCGACTGCTGACGGCTGGACCGCGGCAGGGTGAGCCCCGCCTGCTTGTACGCCCACAGCATCAGACCCGAGCAGTCGAAGGACGACGGGCCGACGTCACCCCAGCCGTAGGGGCTGCCGAGCTTGCTCTTCGCGGCCGAAAGAGCCGCGGCGGCCTCGGGACCCGGGGCGGGCAGGTTGGGGAACGCGCCGCCCTTGTCCTTCTGGGCGTTCTTGTCCGCGGCGCTCAGGTTGCCGCTGGCCCGCTGGATCTCCTTGAGCTGGTCGTCCAGCGTCTTCTTGCGCGCCTCGATGTCCGTCGTCAGCTTGGCGGCGGTGTCACGGGCGGAAGTGGCCGTGTTCTGCGCGTCCGCCGCCTGCTTCGCGGCGGCCGCGGACTGGGCGACGGCGCCGCTCAGGTTGTTCAGGGCGGTGTTCTTGTTCGCCGCGAGGACCTCGAGCGCCGAGGAGCGCTCCAGGAAGTCCTGGGTCGACGCGCCCGACAGCAGCGAGGACAGCTTGTTCAGCTGCACACCGCTGGTGAAGGAGGCACCGGCGAACTTGTTCACCTCGTCCTGGAACGTCTTCTCGTCACCGGCCGCCTTGACACCGAGGTCCTTGGCGGCGGCGGCGTCGGCGGTGGCCTTGTCGAGCTCGCCCTGCTTCGCGGCGAGATCGTCCTTCGCCTTGAGGAGGTCTTCGTTCGCCTTCTCCGCCTGCGCCGCGAGGTCGCGGTACTTGGCGAGGGCGTCCGAGCCGGAGGGGGGCTGCTGGGGGGCGGGGGCTGGGGCTGCAGTGGCAGCAGGCTGGGCGACCGTTACTGCGGTGATCACCGCGGCCGCGGCCAAAGCTCCTGACACCACGCGCTTGACTGGATGCGACTGCACGGTCGCGCGTGTCTCCTTTGCTGTCGGCCACCGACTCGGAACCCGGGACGAAGAGGTCGGGGGCCCTCTTCCACGGAGCCGCGTCGCCGACCGTGAGGTCCGCGCGGTTCCCCGCGTTCCCGCCTCGCGCCTGGCCGAGTGCTATCGCAACAGGTTTGACGCAAGGCTGGTTCTGGTGCAGCTCCCCGACAAAGCTGCTTCAGTGGCGATCCCGTGTCGCCGTCTGGCGACGACTTCCGGCCACGAGATCTCGGACAGGTTACGAAACCCCGGGCACCACGTCCACCATGGCAGGCACAAAAACTCTCCGTGATGCGCCGAAACACCTTCGGACCAGCATGAGCGGAAAGTTGTGACGGGCGTTACATCCTGGGGCTGATCTCGACTACCTACCGTTCACCTGATCGGATCGACCACTCGTCGAATGTCCCGGTCGCGGCGTGTCTCAGGCCGACTTCCGGCGCTCCTGGCCGACGATCTCGACCATCCGGAGGCGCGGGACCATTCCGGCTTCGGCGAGCGCGTCGACCGCCTTCCGCTCATCGGCGTCCCATTCGAGCGCGAGTGGCGCGCCGAGGAGAACGCTGACGACACAGTCATGACACGCGTCACCGCGGACCGCGCACCGGTCGCAATCGATGACGAGCGTCTCTATGTCCGCTATATCTGCGATGGCCTTGTCGTCCATCCCGGGCTCCTCACTTTCAGTGGTGAGGCACACATTAAGAGCGACCACCGACAGTTTCGGGCGAGCAAGGGCGCGGGGACCGGTGGCCCAGCCGAGGAAACTCGACCTTCACACCTTGCCCAGTACATGATGGCCCCCTTCCTTGCGCCTAGCCCAAGGAAGGGGGC
>NZ_JBHXJK010000045.1:63687-65693 GCF_042723255.1 Amycolatopsis thailandensis | reverse complement strand
GTTGTTTGTTGGGCTCGGTCTATTTTTGCTCGCGCCGTTTCCGTCTTCCAACAACCCGGGCTCGTTTTTCTGCCTTGTGACCGGGGGGGGGCGCCGCGCCGGGGCCCCCACGGCCGGGCCCTTTCGGAACATGTAGGAACACTTAACGTCGGTGTAGATCTTTTCACTTGTCCTGACGAGTCGTCCGAGGCAGTTTGGAGTGGTATCGAGCGGCCTGGCGAAAGGAACGAAGTGAGCATCGGCGCGCCGGGAACCCTGGTCCGGATGGGCGTTCTCGCCCTGTTGTGGGGATCGGGGTTCCTGTGGATCAAGCTCGCGCTGACTGGGCTGGCGCCCGTTCAGGTGACCGTCATCCGCTGCGCCCTGGGCGCGGCCGTCCTCCTCGTGCTGAGCCGCCGGGCCGGGCAGCGCCTGCCGCGTGGCCGCCGGATCTGGGGAAGGCTCCTCGTCGCCGCCTTCTTCTGCAACGCCCTGCCGTTCGCGTTGTTCAGCATCGGCGAGCTGACCGTCGATTCCGGTATCGCGGGGGTGATGAACGCGACGACCCCGCTGTGGGCGTTGCTGATCGGCCTGTCGATCGGCACCGAACGCCGGGTCACCGCACTCCGGGTCGGCGGGCTGGTCCTCGGTTTCGCCGGGATCCTGCTGATCTTCGCGCCCTGGCAGAAGAGTGGCCTGCTCGGCTGGGGCACGCTGGCCCTGCTCGGCGCCGGCCTCAGTTACGCCATCGCTTTCGCTTACATGGGGCGGAAACTCGTCGGCCAGGGTGGGCCGATCGCGATCTCCGCCGCGCAGCTGCTGACCGCCACCGGGCTGAGCGCGCTCGCGCTGCCGTTCGACGCCGAGCCCGCCGGGCCGCTGAACGTGACCGCGGTGATCGCCGTCGTCGTCCTCGGCGTCTTCGGCACCGGCGTCACGTTCTATCTCAACTACCGGCTCATCGCCGACGAAGGCGCGACCTCCGCGGCGACCGTCGGCTATCTGCTGCCCGTCGTCTCGGTCGCGCTGGGCGCGATCGTGCTCGGCGAGGAACTCGGCCCGCGCGTGCTGGCCGGGATGGCGGTCGTACTGCTCGGAGTCGCCCTGACGCGCTACGTGAGGTCTTCGGCGAGCAGATCCATCAGCAACCCGTCGTGCCAGCCGTCGCCCTCGGTGTCACGTTCGTAGCGGCGCATCACCCCGACCTCGCGGAACCCGACGGCCTTGTAGCAGCTGATCGCCGCCTTGTTGTCCGCGGCGGGATCGATCACCAGCCGGTGGTGCCCGCGATCGCGCACGAGATGGCGCGCCATCGTGCGGACCGTGTCCGTGCCCAGGCCCCGGCCGTGCTGCGCCGGGTCGAGGAAGAGGTCGACCGAGGCGTGCCGGTACATCGGGTCGTCCTCTTCGCCGTACTGCACGAAGCCGCGGACGACACCTTCCTCCAGCACGGTGAAGTGGGCCGTCGTCGGATCGTCGAACGGCCAGGTGGGGGAGTCCTCGACCGAACCCCAGCGGGCTCTGACCCCGGCCGTGCCGCGGATCCGGCGCAGTTCCTGGACGTGGGCTTCGGTGACCGGGGTCAGGGTCACGATCTCCCCGCGCAACTCGGTGGTCAGGTCCGGCTCCGTCCGCTCGTTCGAATGACGCCAGTCTAGGGAGAAACCGGCGGGCTCGCCGCCGGGACAGCAAGAAGGCGGGGGCCATCTCGGCCGGGATCGGGTATCAACGAAAGGGACACGGAGGTGGGTCATGGGGAACCTGTTCGAAGAACCGGGTCCGGCCGGGGAACCGGTCGACTTCGGGGCGACGACCGTGCGGGCCGCGGTGCTGCGCAAGGCGACCGAAGCGGTGGTCGCGAACGCCCGCGACGCGACGGATTGCCGGATGCTGCTGGACATGCTGGGGCTGAGTTCCGAGCGAGCCGACCGGTTCGACGCCGCCTGAGCCCGCCCGTACCCGCCTTTCCGGCCATTCTGCGGCGGACGCCGGGTAGTGCCCGTGCCGGTCACCGATTGGCCTCAAGC